>OMUP01000131.1 GCA_900314255.1 uncultured Lachnospiraceae bacterium
AAGCCGTCAGACTGGCGCTGAATCATGATTGATCCTTTGACGGAATGCACTTATAATTTTTCCAGATGAATGTAACGTGAGGTAGGACTTGCGGAACGTCCTGCAGGTGAGAGGTTGATATGAGACAGTATGAAACGATGGAACTGAGCTTCCAGGGCACAGCGCCGGAAGGCTCGCAGGCAGTTGTTGATCTCACGGCGGAATTTGTCCATGGGGACAAAAGAGTGTGCGTGAATGGATTCTACGCGGGGGACAACACCTATAAGATCCGCTTTTTTGCAGATGAGCCGGGCGAGTATCACTACACGGTGCGCGGCCTTTTTTCGGACAGTGGATCGTTTCTGGTTGACCCTGTCCAGGTGCCTGTAAGGAAGAATGCTGACGGGCTGCTGCTGCAGCTTCCGTCCGAACACGGCATTGTGCATCCGGATGGCTGCCATCTGCGGTTTCAGGACGGCACGTATTTTCAGGCGTTCGGCACGACAGTCTATGCCCTGATGCATCAGAAAGATGCTCTCATCAATGAGACGATGGAGACATTAAAGCACTCTCCGTTTAATAAAATCAGACTCTGCGTCTTTCCAAAGCATTACCGCTACAACACAAATGAGCCGCCGGTTTTCCGAGAGCTTCCTTTCCATGGGACAGACGGAGAGAGATCTGTACTTAATGGTGAGCTTCAGCTTTGCAGGCCATGCGGGGGAGGAAGCGTACCTCTGGTACAAAGACTCCCAGTGCTGTGCGCAGGCGGAAATACAGCTCCCGGATACGCACACATACCGGATTGAAGTGATCGATACATGGGAGATGACGATAAAGACTGTCTGCACCGGAGCGCACGGTACATGCAGGATCGATCTGCCCGGGAAACCGTTTATGGCGGTCCTGGCGAGACGGGAAGCTTAAATGAAATAAGGAAGTCAGAAAGTATGAAACTTTGCGGACTGAAAACCGACTACCAGGTCAACCCGGCCGGGATTGATCTGAAGGATCTGACATTCCAGTGGAAAGTGGAAGATGCGGCCGGGAGCCGCGCTGCATGCAGCCGCTTTCTGCTCTCTGAAGATCCGGATTTTGCGCAGACCATTTTTGACAGCGATCGGGACGACGCGGGCCGGAAGGGAATCCTTCCGGCATTCTGCTACGAGCCGGCTGTGCATGTCGAACCGGGAAAGACCTATTACTGGAAAGTGGCGGTGAAAGACGACACAGGCGATACAGCGGAAAGCGATGTCCAGACCTTTGAGGGCGGCCATCCGGATGGCGGCTGGACGGGTGAGTGGATTACGCCGGCATTTGCCAGAGAAATTCATCCGGTGCTGCGCAAGGAGTTCACGCTTACGCAGGAAGAACTTGCGGATCTGCAGGGCGCGCGGCTGTACATATGCGGGCTGGGGCTGTACGAAGCATATCTGAACGGAAAGAAGGTGGGGGATCAGTTCCTGACGCCTTATTTCACGGACTACCGTTTCTGGGTGCAGTATCAGACGTTTGATGTGACGCCGCTGCTTCATGCCGGTGTCAACCAGCTGGATGTCTGGCTGGGAGATGGATGGTACAAGGGCCGGTTCGGCTATATGCACGGCGGACAGCTCCGGGAGTATTTCGGCGGGCGCTTCCGGATGATTGCGGATCTGTATCTGAACGGCGTAGAGAGAACAAGGGTGATCGGAAGCGACGAGAGCTGGCATTCGATTCTTTCACCCGTGATTTCATCCGGCATTTATGACGGGGAAGTCTTTGATGCGCGGATGCTGACGGCGCTGAAGAAAACAGGACAGGCAGATCTGCGACCGGTAAGACGTACGGCGCCTTCGCAGGGGACACTTTCGCCGATGACGGGTGTCCCGGTCTGTGCCAGGGAACGGCGGAAGCCGGTCCGCCTCATTCACACGCCAAAGGGCGAGCAGGTCCTTGATTTCGGGCAGGAAGTCACGGGATGGGTGGAGTTTTGTGCGGAGGTCCCTTCGGATACCCGGGTGATTCTGGATTTCGGAGAGGTTCTGCAGGACGGCTGCTTTTACCGGGACAACCTGCGCACAGCAACGGCACAGTTTACGTACATTTCCGACGGCAGCAGGCGCGAGGGGATTCGTCCGCATTTCACGTATTTTGGTTTCCGGTACGTGCGGGTAAGCGGTCTGCGGCTTACGGAAGAAATGAGCGGGGATTTCACGGCGGTGTCTCTGTATTCAAATCTGGAAGAAACGGGGTACATCGCGACCGGAAACGAAGAAGTCAACCAGCTCATCAGCAATACAAAATGGAGCGAGAAAGACAATTTTCTGGACATTCCGACCGACTGTCCGCAGCGGGATGAGCGGGCTGGATGGACGGGAGACGCGCAGATTTTCTCGGACACCGCGTCGTACCACATGGAAACGCCCGCCTTCTTCCGGAAATATCTTAAGGACATGCTTTTTGAACAGAGGACGAAAGGCGGCGCCGTACCGTTTGTGGTGCCGGACATTCTGACGCTGGGAAGAGAAAAAGAAGCGGGGCCGGAACCGGATGTGAGTCAGAACGCCTGGGGCGAAGCCGGGTCGACCGTATGGGGCGATGCGGCGACCGTGATCCCGTGGACGATGTATGTTCACAGCGGAAACCGGAAATGGCTGCGCGAGGCCTATCCGAACATGTGCGCCTGGGTGGATTTCATCCGGCGCATGGACGAGCAGTATTGCGGCGGGAAGCGGCTTTGGACCTGCGGGTTCCACTTCGGGGACTGGCTGAGTCTAGACGCGGTGCAGGCAGATGGTTCGGATAACCGCGAGGGCGGCACGGACAAATATTTCGTCGCCT
>OMUP01000160.1 GCA_900314255.1 uncultured Lachnospiraceae bacterium
GCGCCGGCCTGCCGCATCCTGACGGCGTTGGTTAGACTGACATTGCCGTCGACCTCAATCTGAACGTTTTCATGTCCGGTTTCATCCAGCATTCTGCGCGTGTCCTCAATCTTTCCCAGCGTGGCAGGCACGAGCTTCTGCCCGGCAAAGCCCGGATTGACAGTCATGATAAGTACGCCGTCAAGGTCGTCCAGCACATAGCGCAGGTTCTCAAGCGGGGTCGCCGGATTCAGGGCGGCCATCGCCTTCGCGCCTTTTGAACGAATGTACTGCAGCGTCCGCTGCAGGTGCCGGGTTGTCTCGCAGTGGACGGAGACAAAGTCACCGGGTCTGATGTCAAAGTAATCCAGCTTCCGGTCCGGGTTCTCGATCATCAGGTGGATGTCCATCGGGATCTTCGAGATGGTCCGCAGCTGGCGGATATAGTCGGTGCCGAGGCAGAAGTTCGGAACAAATTCACCGTCCATTATATCAATGTGAAAGTAAGACACACCATTTTTTTCCATGAGACGGACCATGTCCTTCGTGTGCGTCATTCCGACACACATCATGGAGACGGAAATCTGAGGTGTTTTCTGTGATTTCATCCGGTGCCTCCATTCAGTCGATTTTCAGGACAATGCGGTTGGTGAAAACATCCGGGTCCGTGAGCATGGAAAATGCCTTATTCACTTCCCGAAGCGGCATTATCTGACTGATAACCAGCTCCGGATGAATGGTTTTACTCTGCAGAGCTTCAACCACTGCCGCCCAGTCATTGCTGGCCTCCCGGTATGCAGAATTCCATGTTCCGTATACGGTGAGTTCCTTGCGCAGAATCTGCCAGTAGTCGGCCTGGGCCAGATCAACGGCTCCTCCGGGATTCCCCATGAGCACGACCCGTCCGAACGGCTTTACGCCGCGAAGACATCTGGCCAGTGCCTGACCGTTTCCGGTGCCTTCCAGCACAACATCAGTCTGGACATCATCGGTATACTCAGAATACCCGAGCGTCTTTGCGTATTCGATTTTCTTTTTGTCGATGTCGAACAGGTACACTTTTGAGGCGCCGGCAATGACTGCCCACTGGGCAGCCAGAAGACCAATCGGTCCGGCACCCGAGATCAGGATGGTTTCCCCTTTCTGAATGGAAAGCCGGCTGATCGCATGATGCGATACCGCCATCGGTTCGCTGAGGGCTGCCTGCTCCAGCGGAACCGAATCATCCAGCAGCACGACATTCCAGCGCTTTACAGCGAGCTTCTGTGCAAAGCCTCCGTCTCTTCTGGAACCGTAGTAATCATAGTGCCGGCACAGTTCATAGAGACCCTTTTCGCACATGTCGCAGCTGCGGCACGGGATGAGAGGGAAAACGGTTGCATGCTTTCCGGTCCATTCTCCCTTCGGATCGTAGGAGATCACACCGGCAAATTCATGCCCCGGGATCGTCGGGAAATGGTAGGTTCCGCGTTTGAGCACGCGCCCGATATCACTTCCGCAGATGCCGCAGTACTTCACATCCAGCATGACCTCATCATCTCTGCATTCCGGGACGGGGACTTCTTCATAGCGCAGATTTCCGATCCCATGGAGATTGGCCGCCATCATTGTATTGCTCATATTATTTCCTTCCTGAAAGAATCTGCTCGATTCTAAACGATTCGGTTTTATCCGATCTGTGTTGGAAATGCCTGTGAAAAGCCTGCTGCTTTATTTTTCATAACATTTGCCCTATTTTTTTGCAAGGATGGCGGATGAGTTTGAAAACGAGGTTGACATATAGCACAAAATAGTGTTCAATTATGAGCATAAACAATCGTGAATTGTCAGAAGCCGTGGCAGGAGGCAACGAATGTCATCATATAATCCGAGGCAGTCAAAAATTCTGGAATACATCAGTCTGCATCCGACGGTGAAAGTCGAGGAGGTGGCAGAAAAGTTTTACATCAGTCCCAGCACAGTCCGGAGAGATTTTAATTATCTGGAGGAACTCGGCTATATCCGCCGGGTTCACGGCGGTGCGGTGCTCACGGAGGGCAGTACCTTTGATGAACCTGCCAGACTGCGCAAGATGCATCAGCTGAAGGAAAAATCAGCTATCGCGGATCTGGCGGTCCGGTTTTTAAAGCCATCATCCAGCTACTTTTTTGATTCCAGCTCGACGAGTGCCGTTCTGGCGACCAAGCTGAACGACTTTCCGGATGTAATTCTTGCGACCAATGGAATCGGGATTCTAAGTGAGATGAGCAGTACCAGCAAGCTGACGATTCTCTCCACAGGAGGCTTTCTGCGTTCGCCATGGAATGAGCTGACAGGGAATATGGCACTTGCCAGTATCAATTCGATGAATGCGGATATTTTCTTTTTCTCGTGCGCCGGCTTCAGCCTTCAGAAAGGTGCTACGGAAATCAGCGACGCCAATGTCGGCGTGAAGCGGGCCTTTTATGAGCATTCCCAGAAACATATCCTTTTGTGTGATCATACGAAACTGGATCATGATTACTTTTTTATATCCTTTCCCATCGAGCGGCTTGACTATATTGTCACGGACCAGAAACCGGAAGATCCGGAATATGTGAGCAGACTGGGTGACCGGCTGATCTATCCCGAAAGCGGAGATTGAGCCGGTGTGCGGCTTTAAACCGGGAAAAATAGTCTTGAAAGGAAAACAGGAACGGCATGCGGCCGTTCCTTAATTTTTGTTCAGATTTGATCTTACAGACATTTCATGTTCTTTTGATAACAGTTTTACAATGCTGGTATAGTATAAAACCTGTCGTGAGAGAAACTGCTCATTTTTGCTCATTACTAAATGAAAAATCGTTTCGTTTTCCAAGATGGATATCGACTTTGCTCAATATCTTGAAGAAAGGATGCCGGTGTGATAAATATAAAAACAACAAAAAACGGCGATGGAGCGCCCTGAATATCAGCTTAAATGCACTGAAACCACATAAATACGGGAAAGTGTGATAAAAAGAGCGGCATATTTGCTTGTTAATTTTTTGCTTATTTATGAACGTATTCCGGGGCTGCAGGGGAATGGCCTGCTGCGGGGAAAAAAGAAATGTCTCATGTGGCCACCGGAAGAAAAGCGGATCTGCTAAGCAGCCCCAAATAGATACAATGGGAGGAACCGGTCAAAATGGGTGAAATTGTTTTAAAGAATGTCACAAAAAAATTCGGGAACAACACCGTCATACAGAATCTGAATCTTACGATCAAAGACGGATCATTTACGGTGCTTGTCGGGCCGTCCGGATGCGGCAAGACGACACTGCTGCGGATGATAGCTGGGATCGGCCCCCAGACTTCCGGCACGGTCAGCATTGACGGAAGGGATATTTCCGAGGTGGCACCGGGAGACCGCGGCGTCGCAATGGTTTTTCAGAACTATGCGATTTATCCGACGATGTCTGTATATGAAAACATTGAGTTCGGTCTGAAGAACAATCACATCCCTAAGGACCAAAGAAAAAAGCTGGTCGATGACGCGTGTGAAAAGGTCGGCCTTCAGGAACTGAAGGACAGGCAGCCGAACGCCCTGTCCGGCGGACAGAGACAGCGTGTCGCTCTCGCGCGGGCTATCGTCAAGCAGCCTTCGGTATTCCTGATGGATGAGCCGCTTTCGAACCTGGATGCCAAGCTGAGGGTACAGATGCGCGTCGAGCTGATCGAGCTTCACCACAAGCTGAAGACGACCTTCGTTTATGTGACGCATGATCAGATCGAGGCGATGTCCATGGCGGATACGATTGTCCTGATGAATGACGGCAAAATCATGCAGATGGATTCTCCGAGAAAGCTATACCGGGATCCGGACAATCTCTTTGCTGCCCGTTTCATCGGGTCGCCGGCCATGAACATCCGCAAGTTCGGAAAAGAGGAGTACATCCTCGGCTTCCGCCCGGAGAAAGGTATTATCAGCACGCAGGAGCCTCAGGGATGTTACCGGACGAGCGGGACGGTGGTGGCCAAAGAGGATCTCGGAAGTGAGATTCATTATTCCGTCAGAGATATGTACGACGATGTATCGGTCATCCGTTCAGAAGAGGATGACATTACGGTCGGAGAAAAGGTCTGGATCGGTGCAAAACCGGAAAATATCTACCTGTTTGGAAATGATCAGCTCCGTATCCGGGAAGACGATCCTCGGTATCCGGATCTGTGCCGTCAGGTTCTGGCACTGCAGTAAGAATGAGGGACATGGCTTACGCAGTCTGACAGGAGGTCAGAATGAAAAAGAAAACAACCAATACGCAGGAATCTGAAAAAAAATACAAAGCCAACTGGAAAGAGAAGATTAAACCGTACCTGTACATAGCCCCTGCCTTCGTCGGAATCGGGCTGTTCACGATATATCCGGTCATCAAGGTGCTGATCTGGTCATTCCAGAAGGTGAACCAGCTGGATACATCAAAAACAAAGTGGGTCGGAATGAAAAATTATTCCTATCTCATTTCAAACAGTGCATTTCAGAAGACACTGCTGAATACGTTAATTTACACCGGAGGCACTCTTGCCATCATCATGACCTGTGCTCTGATCCTGGCATTCTGGCTGAACAAATCACAGGGGCATCTGACGATCTTCACGCAGGGCGCTGCATTTATGCCGCATGTAATTTCATCCGTTTCGATCGCCCTGGTTTTCTCCATGATGATGAATCCGTCCTTCGGTCTGTTTAACAAGGTCTTGACAGCCATAGGGCTTCCGGCCTCTCCGTGGCTGACAAGCTCCAGCACGGCGATGCCCAGCGTAGTCGGGGTTGCAAGCTGGAAGGCGATCGGCTACTACTGTCTGATCATCATCGGGGCGCTGCAGAGCATATCGGCCAGCATCTATGAGGCGGCTTCGCTTGACAAGGCAGGGGTCGGTGTCACACTCCGCAAGATCACGATTCCGATGATCTCCCCACAGTTGTTCTTTGTGATAATCACCATGACGATCGGATCGTTCAAGGTATTTGATACCGTCCGGCTCTTGACTGACGGCGGCCCCAACAATGCGACATCGGTTCTTGTTTACTACATCTATAAACAGGTGTTCTGGGAAAGCAATATCGGACGGGCGTGTGCCGCGGGCATAGTGCTTCTTATCCTGGTCGGAATTCTTACGATCATTTATTTCAAACTCCTGTCCAAACGGGTGCATTACCAGTAAGAGGCGGATATCGGGGGAGCAGAGTATATGTATAAGGTTAGAAAAAGAATTGGTTCCGTCATTTCGGTGATTTTAAAACTGATTGTCTCGTTTATCTTTATTTTTCCGTTTCTATGGATGCTTTCCGTGTCCCTGCAGTCGGATGCGGAGACACAGTCGATGAGCCTGACGCTGATTCCAAAGACCCCGCAGTTCCAGAACTATGTTAATGCATGGAACAGCGCTCCGTTTCCGCTGTATATCCGGAACTCGCTGCTGGTCATTGCGGGGATCGTTATCCTCCAGATGCTCATCATGGTGCCGGCCGCATACGCCTTCGCCAAGATGGAGTTCAAGGGCAAGAATATACTGTTCGGCATCATCCTGATTGCCTTCATGATGCCGATTCAGATCCGGTTTATCCCGATTTATTTCATGATGTCAGACTGGAATCTGATGGATACGCTCTGGCCGCAGATTCTTCCGCACATGACGGATGCATTCGGCATCTTCCTGCTGCGGCAGTATTTCATGCAGGTTCCGGATGAGCTCATCGAAGCGGCAAAACTCGACAAATCCACCGATCTTCAGATTATGTGGAAGATCATGCTTCCGATGAGCCGTCCGGGTGTCGCCTCGGTTATACTGCTCTCGTTCGTGGGACACTGGAACGACTACTTCTGGCCTCTGGTCATGACCAACAGCGACAGCGTGCGGCCGATCACGATCGGCGTTGCAAGTCTTAAGGCAACGGAAGGCTCGCTGTTCTGGAATACTATCATGGCCGGAAATATGTTCCTTGTGATTCCGGTTCTGATCATCTACTTCTTAATGGCAAGAAACATCATCAAGTCCTTCACCTATACCGGCATCAAGTGAGTACCGTCTATTTCAAATTCAAACAGCCCGTCGTCAGAATGCGGGTGATTAAAAAAGGGAGGTATGCAATGAATAAACGGATTATGGCAGCGACACTGAGCGCGGCTATGGCTCTGGGGCTGACGGCCTGCGGAGGGGCAGGCGGCAGTACCACGACAGCAGCCAAAACGGAGGCAGCTAAAACAACAGCGGCAGCGGCCAGTACGACCACGGCGGCGACAACCAAGGCAGACGCTGCTCAGAGTTCGGATGGCAGCGCGGTAGAGATTAATTTCTGGCACAGCATGGGCGGAAAGAACGGCGAGGTTCTGGCGCAGATAGTTGACAGCTACAACGCATCCCAGAGTAAGGTGCATGTTACCGCCATCTATCAGGGCGACTATTATACGTCCATTGCCAACGCTCAGACAGCCATTGCAGCCGGAAACGGGCCGGATCTGATCCAGTCCGGTACCGGACAGGTGTTCCTTCTTTCGAGCACAGAGGGAATCGTCGCCAATATGTATGATTATCTGGACAAGAACGACGGCCTTTCCCGTGATGATTTCTACAACAGTTTCACCTATATGTACGAGTCGGATCAGAATGGAAAGAAGTTCCTGTCCTGCCTGCCGATGGGCTCGTCCACCCCGGTTCTGTACTGCAACAAGACGCTGCTTGACAAGGCCGGCGTATCCATTCCAAAGACATGGGATGAGATGAAGGAAGCCTGCGCGACGCTGGTCGACGGAGGATACTGCGATTATGGCTTTGCCCAGCCGCGTGATTCCTGGTATTTCTGGATGGCGATTCCAAACTTTACCGGCAAGGAGGCATTTTCTTCTGACGGGCTGAAACTTGACTGCAAGGACGAAGCGGTGAAGACGTATACATTCGCCCAGGATCTTATAAAGAAGAACTACATGTATCCGGGTCCTGCGTCTGAGGGCGGAGCGACGATCAACCAGATGATGCAGTCGCAGCAGTGCGCGTTCTGCATCAACTCGGTCGGCGGCCTCAAGAACCAGGAGACAGCGGCAGAGGCAGGCGGATTTGAACTCGTCGTGTCGGATGTTCCGGCCGGAGCGACCAAGGATGTTCCGTCGGGCGGCAATGTTCTGGTAATGCTGGAAGGCGACCAGAAGAAGAAAGACGCAACCTGGGATTTCCTGAAGTGGATGTATACCAGCGATGACGGTATCGCGAAATTCATCGCCAACAGCGGATATTTTGCACCGACAGAGGCGGTCAAGAATTCCAAGCCGGTGGCGGAAAAGCTGGCCAACGACGAGAACTACAAGAGAGCGTACAGCGCCATCGACAATGTAAACAGCAACTATTACATGGTAAATGGTTCTTCCAATCTCTCCACACCGATCATGACATTTATGGATGCTGTGTTCTATGATCTGGAAGATCCGGCCGCCCAGTATGATGTTCTCAAGGAAGCATGCGATGAAGCGCTGGCGGAAGCAAATGACAAGTAAGCGATAAAAGCGCAATACCATCAGCTTAGAGTTTTTAAGCAAACCAGCAGGCTGCGGATAAACAAAGCCGCAGCCTGTTTTTTGTTTCAGGATTGTGACAATGAAAAAGAGAAAACTGATTGTAATGTCCAATGACGCCCTTGTTTACGAGGACCTTAAAATTTTGGAGAATATGCCGGAACTGGCACCTGTATTCAGAGAAGGCGCCGTGGTAAGGCATGTGAGGACCATCTACCCGTCCGTCACATATCCCTGCCATGTGAGTATCGCTTCCGGCTGCTATCCGGACAAGACCGGAATCGTGAGCAACGCGATCGTAAAGCCCGGGTGCTGCGGACCCAAGCCGTGGCAGTGGTTTCATGATTCCGTCAAATGCCGGGACATCTTTGACGCGGCCAAAACGGCAGGGCTTACAACCGGCGCCGTGTTCTGGCCGGTCACCGGCAACCATCCGTCGATTGACTGGCTCGTCGACGAATACTGGCCGCAGAGTGAGAATGACGATATGCGCGATGTGTTCCTGCGCAGCGGAACATCCGAAGAACTGTGGGAGCGTGTTGTAAGTCATTATGTGAAGGGATGCCATATCCGCAAGCACCCGGAGACAAACTACCTGATCATGGACTGCGCCTGCGACATCATCAAATACTATCAGCCGGATCTGCTGATGCTCCATCCCGCGAACATCGATGCCGCAAGACATCACAGCGGCGTGTTCTCGGATCTGGTGACCGATGCGGTGCGAAGCGCCGGTGAGTGGATGGTGCGGGTCATCACAGCCACAAAAAATGCGGGCACCTTTGAGAATACGGTTTTTGCATTTGTCAGTGACCACGGACAGCTGAACATCACCCGGCGCATCAATCTGAATGTGCTGCT
>OMUP01000006.1 GCA_900314255.1 uncultured Lachnospiraceae bacterium
TACTCCATATGCATAAAACATAGAATTCCCCCTTCTTAAGCCATCCAGTCGTTTGTATCCTTATCTACATCCGCTGGAAGCGGTATACCCTGCGGAACATCCCCGGGAGCCGTGACGGACACGGAACGCATACTCTTGTTAACCCAGTCAAAAAATCCTGTGAAATCGTATCCAGCCAGCTTCATAACCTTAGGTCCCGAAAGCTTGTGCAGTGTATCGGAATCATACCCTCCCACACCAAGGGAAAAGAACTTCAGTTTACCGTTTTCTTCCATGTTTCTGATTTCACCCGCGATCTGAGTAATATCATCCTGCGGTGCGCCGTCAGATATCAAAATGATCCAGGGCTTATAAGGCTGGGTGCCTGTCTCCGCGTAAAACTTGGATCTCTCGTTCACCATATTGATAGCCGTCCTGATTGCCGGGGTCATATTTGTTCCGCCTCCCGCGCTGAGATTCACAGGCTCCATGTAGGGCACAGGAACAAAGTTCTGAACCACCCTCTCGTTGGAGTTAAACTCTACAACGGCTACATCAAGGACTTCTTTGGTGGTATCATCTTTGCAGACGTCCTCCCGGAACTTGTTTAATCCTTTATTAAGCTCATCAATGGGCGTCCCGGACATGGATCCCGATGTATCGAGCAGCATAAGGCAGGCCATGTGGCTTTCATTCGCGTTTAAAATCCTGGGCATTACATCATCATTAAAAGTTCTCTGCATCATTTCATTTGCCATAATCTTTTTCCTCCTAAAATCGAATTGTTCTTCTTTACTTCCTATTGTTTATAATTTTTCATGCTGCCATGATCGTTCGTTTATCATCCGCCTCTCATAAAATTCTCCCTTCTCACGCCGCGCAGGCCATGTCAGCCATATACTCATTCACTACAGTAACAAGATGTCCGATGGTATTCTCAAGCTTCCTCGCCTGGTTCTTTCTGCATTTCAGCCTCGGATTGATCCCGCCCTTCAGATATCTGTGTCCGGATAAAGACATATCCGATACCACCTTCTGCGTATTCCTCTTAAGTTCACTGATACTCACGCCGTCTTTCAAGAGAGAGAAAAGCCTCCCATTCGGGCGATGCGGCATCAGGTATTCCCTGGTTCCTGAAAAATCGATGTAAATGTCAAACCAGTCATGTTCATATGTTCCCTCCGCGACCAGCCTTACGTTTCTATTCATGTTCTCTGTCATCTTGTGAACCTCCTTTTCCTTAAGGGTTTTGCTATTATGTTCAAACTTAATTCCTCTGATCAGCCAGCTTTTCAGGGGGTATATTTTCCATGCCCCTCATGATTCCGTGCTAATCAACGACCGATAAACCTTGCATCCGGCAATAAGTTCCTCATGAGTTCCTTCCCCGGCAATAGCCCCGTCCTGCATTACGACTATCTTGTCAAAATTCTTTATCGAAGACATTCTGTGCGAAACCATTAATATCGTAATGTTCTTAATCTCTCCCCTGATTGCTTTCAAAATTTCTGTTTCAGTCCTCAAGTCCAGATTTGATGTCGCTTCGTCTAAAATCAGAAGAGAAGGCCTTCTCATTATGGCTCTGGCAATCGCCACCCTCTGTCTCTGGCCGCTTGACAGATTTGCGCCTCCCTCTTCAATGTAATATTGCCGACCTTCAGAAAAATCATCTGTAAGATCAGATATGCCCGCTATAGCGCATACCGTACGGATCCATTCATCCGTGCACTCAGGATTCCCAAGCCTTAAGTTATCGTATAATGTGCCGGAAAAAAGACTTGCATCGCTGCTCACATAGGCTACGCTGTTCCTTAGTGATTTAATGTCATAATTTCTCAGTTCAACGCCATCAGCCGATATTTCTCCTGATTGCGGTTCAAAAAATCTCACGAAAAGTTTTGCTAATGTAGTTTTCCCACTTCCGCTTTCCCCAATCAGGGCGACTCTGTCCCCTCTCTTAAAAGAAAATGAAGCTTTTTTGATCATAGGTTCCTGAGCCTTATACCCAAAGTTCACATTTAAAACCTTCCAGGATTTGACCGAATTTAATTCTGCGTTTTTTCCTTCTCTTCTTTCAGCAGACATTGCGATAACATCATTCAGCCTTTCGGCGGCAACATTTCCGGATTGCAAAACAGGCTGCATCTCGATAAGGTTTTTTACGGGTGTTATAAGGTATCCAAGAAGAGCGTAAAAAGTAATCAGTGCGCCCAAAGTCATCTGTCCCTGAATCACCATGGTGAACCCACGCCATAAGATCAATGCTATTCCTATAGTCTCAATACCAGTCACGAGAGCTTCCTGCGTCATCACAATACAGCTTTTTTGCATTGCCGCGTCTATGTATCCGCTAAATTTACTTCTCATAGAATCTTGAATCTGCTCCTCGGCGTTGACTGATTTAATTGTTTCCATTCCATCAATGCTCTCTTTCAAAAACGAATTTACATACGCGTTTCTCTCCATAAATTTCCTGTTGGAGTCTTTAATTCGCCTTCTGTTAAGAATAACAACCGCGGCGTAAACAAGAATGATCGTTCCCGCGATAAGAAAAAGCTCCGTATTTTGGAAACATAATATCAACCCGCATCCGACAGCCATCACGGCATCTATGATCATGGTTATGATGGCGGTAGAGATTGCCTCGCGGATTGACGCAATATCTGAATGCCTGGAAAGATAATCTCCTGTCCGCCTCTTTATAATCGAACTCATCGGCATTTCCGTAATCTTGTTAAAATATGGCATGGTTATGTTGAAATCGATGTGCCTGGCCATGGATATTATCAAAAGACCCCTTAAATACTGGACAAGGGCTGCAATGGTATAAAGAATGATCAGATATATAAAAATCTGTGAAACCCCATGAACTGTCAGATGTTCAAAGTAATCCGATACCTTCTCGAGTGTATTGTTCAGCCATTCACTGTCCGTCAAAAATTCGATGTCATGCTCATGATGATCATCCTCTTCTTGCGACACGACCATTTCAGAGGAGCTGTCAATAATAATTTGAAAAGCAAATGCACCAACAATCCCTACTGCCGATATCAGAAAAGAAAGCATAATTATCCCGATGAATTTTCCTATCTGCTGCTTCAAAAGGGGAAGATAAGATACGATTCCGTCCGAATGCCCCTTTTTCTTCCTGAAACCGCTTGTCGTGACGAACGTGACAATATTCCCGGTCCACTTTTTAGCAAATTTTTCCGTGGCTTCCCTGACTTTCCCTTTCGCTGGATCGTATAGGCATACTTTTCCGGCATCAATTGTTGAGACTACAACAAAATGGGAATAATTATCTTCCGTTACAACATGAGCGATAAAAGGAGTCCTGAATTCTCCCTTGTCCAGACTATCAAGCAGTTCATTCACATCTCCGGTTAAAGCCTCTGCCGATAATCCAATAGATGAAGCCGCCTGTATGATCTCATACACAGATGTGCCATCCTGATCGGTGTTTGTAAGTTCCCTGTATTCATTCAAAGGCTGAAAATAGCCGTAGTACCCGGCAATCATAGCCAGACAGGCCGCTCCGCAGTCCCTTTCATCATGCTGTAAAATAGCTTTCATAATTACCTCTTTTCATCGTCCTGCCAATCTGTGACTCCCTATGACAGCACCGGAGCCTGTATCATAACTCCAGAGCTGTTTCGGCTGGTCGTCATCCAGTTCTCATCAGATAGGGAATATTAGTTCTGCCAGCATCCGGGACTATTCCCCAGACACCGGCAAAACCACACATTTGTTACCAGGTCTTGAAGCTGTGGTGTCCGGGAATCATGTTGTGCGCAAAGCTGCTTAATACACCCCAGCCCCTTCTTCCGCATTTCCTGCACTGCCAGTTCAAACCGCCGCCTACTACCTTCTTGGTCTCATTTACTGTTAATTTCTTCATAGTGATGTTCTCCTTTCGCATCAGTGCGTATTAGTATTTTCTGTTCGCCTTAGAATAGTTAAGGTCTGGGAGATTTCCCATGACGGAGCTGTCAGGGGGGATCAGCAGCTCCGTTTCGACCGGTCATCACCCGGTGCTCATCAGATGGGTGTTTTTGCTGCTTTTTATGAAAGATTTACCACCATGAACTCTTACGCTTGTTGCCTCTGTTGTCGTAGTGACTTACACCTCCATAGCTATTGCGCTGGCTAAAACCTGTCATATTATTCCTGTTGTTATAATGGCGTGTAATGCCATCTCCTCCCTTCTGACTGTACCCGGTCATGACTCCGTTGCTGTTGTAATGTCTTGTGATACCATCTGCTCCACGCTGGCTAAATCCTCTGCTCATAATTGTTCCTCCATTTTTGAAATTATTGTTTGCTTTACTCCTACATGGTATTGCTGCGTCTACGTTTGCTTCTCAGGGGGTATGTTATTTTTACGCATCACCTCTTTTCCTTTCAAGAGCCGGTTTAAAACCAGCTCTTGCTTTTATATCCTTTCTTTCTCCCATCAGCACCGTAATAATTCACATTGCCGAAGCAATCCTTCATGCTGTAGCCGGTCTTTTTACCAGACTTGTCATAGTAGTTCCGTGTTCCAAACGATCCGTTGCTGCTATAGCCGCGTTTACTGCCATCCGCGCCATAATAATTTGTCGTGCCGAAGAGTCCCTGGCTGCTGTAGCCTTTCTTACGTCCATCCGCTCCGTAGTAATTCGTAGTTCCAAACAGTCCCTTGCTGCTATAACCTGTCTTCTGCCCATACTTGTTGTAATAATTATTTCCCATGATCTTTTCCTCCATAATTATTTCTTCTGCACGTTAATGGTTAAATGGCATTTCTGCCTTTTCTCATCCGTATGGCGGTGCCCCGTATGTCTTCAGCCGCAGCCGGTCGCTGTTGCCGAACTCTACGCCCCGGCAACCGGGCGAATTCTTCACTTTATTCATCTGCTCTGATTTTACTCTCTGCTTATTGATCTCATTTCAGGGGGTATTATTTTTATCTTTCCTCTGCCGCATTTGTTGTGCCGTTTAGATTATTCACTGCATTGTTTGCAGTATGAATGTTATCAGAAGCATTCCGGCTCATTTTGAGGGGGGTATATTTTCTTCTCCC
>OMUP01000106.1 GCA_900314255.1 uncultured Lachnospiraceae bacterium
TGATGGTGTTATTATAATTTCGTAACTTTTTTGTGAAAATACACTTTTCCATTCAGATTATGGAAATTTTTTAGGTGATTCTGCACATATGGCACAAAAAAAGAAAAAACGCATCCTGCAAAAAATGAAGACACTGCGGGGAAGGCTGATGCTTATTTCGCTGGCATTTGCCCTCCTCACCTCTCTGACAGCCGCGGTCTGTGCCTCCGGACTCTCCCAGCATTATCTGCGAAGTGAACAGCGGCGTGCCGCACAGGCCAACCTGGACCTGCTTTCCACAGACCTTGAAAATGATCTTTCCATGATAAGCAGTCTGGTCGGATGGATACAGACCGACACAACGGTCAATTCCTGTCTCCGTCAGCTGAATTATCCGATGTCCCGCAATTCCAGCACTGTCAGCCGCCTCCGGTATCAGTCCTGGGACAGACTGAGCAGTGAAGTCAGCAACACCATTCACAGCTATACGGTCCAGCGCGTGCTCATCTCCTGTCTGGATAGCTCTTCCTTTATACAGTACACGCCGCTTCCCAGTATCTACCGGAATTCTCTGCAGGATGCTTCCACGATCGTAAATGAATCCTATTTTCCGGACTGGAGTAATAAAAAGGATATAGTCTGGTGTGGTCTGAGAGATGACCCTTTCGCAGTATCAGGCGAGGCCTCTTCAAAGGTATTTATCCTGATGGTACCAATCGATAGTCTGACATCCTCTTCTCTTGTCGGATGGGCGTATATCGCCATCACGCCGGATTTCTTAAGCAACCGGTTAAAAGCCGCCGATTCCAGTTCAGAGCTTTCTGCTTATGTTACATTCAACGATACAAACGAAACTTTCCGGTATCAAAACAGCGCTTATTCAGCGTCTTCTCTTCCGGAAAACGCTTATAGTGCGACCCTTTCCAACGGATGGGTGATCTCCATCCTGCCATCCGATTCAAATCTGATGCGTTCGCAGATGAGCTATATCTGGCTGATCCTGTTGATTTTTCTTGCAGTATTTGTCACCGGTATTCTGCTGCTGCCTCAGCTGAATCACATGATTACGGATCCGGTGCATCAGCTGACGCACCGTCTTGAGCGGATCAGCCTGGGGGACTTCTCCCGTGATGAACAGATCGAGTGGGACGACGAATTCGGCGATATCGGCCGCGGCATCAACACGCTGGCGGACCGCGTTCAGAAGCTCATGGACAAGAAACTGCAGGATGAAAAGGCAAAACAGGAGCTGCAGTACCAGATTCTGCAGTCCCAGATCAATCCGCACTTTATGTACAACACGCTGAACACGATCAAATGGATGGCCACCATCCAGGGCGCCGACGGTATTGCCGACGTCAGCACCTCGCTCTCCCGCCTCCTGAAGAACGTGGCACACGGTGAGAGTATCATCCCGCTTGGCCAGGAGCTTGCCCTGGTGGACGACTACTTCACAATCATGCAGTACCGTTACGGAGGCAATATCCGGCTGAGAAAAGAGATTCAGGACGAGTCCCTCCTTACCTGTCCCGTGCCGCGCTTCCTGCTGCAGCCCATCGTGGAAAATGCGATCTTTCACGGCATCGAGCCAAAGGGAAAAGGCACCATCACGATCGTAATCGCCCGCAGCGGAGATGATTTGTCCGCCTCCGTCACCGATGACGGAATCGGCATGCGTGAGGAGGACATTCAGAACGTGCTAAGCGGTCAGACGGATGACCCGCACGAATTTTCCAGGCACATCGGGATCGCCAACGTAAATCAGAGGGTAAAACTGAACTACGGACAGCAGTACGGACTGACCATCACCAGCAAGCCAGGGGAATTCACCTGCATGCACTTCCGGCTGCCCATCAAGCCATAAGCCATAATACGAAAGAATACCGAGGTATATCTCATGTACAATATTCTGGTAGTTGATGATGAACCGCTCGCACAGGTAGGCATAAAATCAATGCTTCAGCGTTTTTTTGCCGGCGAGACACAGGAAATACGGGTGGCGGCAAACGGTAAAGAAGCCCTTTCCATTCTGGAAGAACAGCCTGCTGACATTGTGATCGCCGATATCAAAATGCCGGTCATGGACGGACTGGAGCTCCTTCAGGAATCCCGCCGGCGCTTTGGTGATCTGCCGGTTTTCATCATGCTCACGGCTTATGAAGATTTCGAGATGGCGCGCCTGGCCTTAAAAGAGCAGGCGATCGACTACATCGTCAAAATCGAACTGAACCGCCAGACTCTGGAAAGCGCTCTGACCAAAGCTTTCAAAGTGGTGGATCAGGTCCGGAAAAACCGCAGCGGCACGGACGTCCCGGCCGCTTCCTCAAGGCAGACCTTCCAGCAGCAGTTTTTCCTGCGCCTTTTCAACAGGCAGCTCACAGACCGTGCTGCCGCCACCGAGCGCGCCAGAGCGCTTGGCATCAGCCTTGACTATGACCGCTACATTGTCGCCTTCGGAGAAATTCTGCCGCCAGCTGCTGCCGGTCAGGACGCGCCTTCGCATCCCGCCCCGGAAACCGGGTCACCCGCAGACGAAACACCTGACACTCCCGAAAAGCCCGGGCCCGTTTCGCGCGGCGAAGTCTCCGATGACTATCTGACGCTGTACACATCGTGCCTGAACATGACACTGGAAATCATCCGCCGGACCGTCTACGCCCAGAGCATCTCCATTGACATCTCGCATCTGGCGCTGCTGTTCTCCTTTACGTCTGCGCGCTCCGTCGCCGACACGCTGTCTGAAATCGAGTCCGCCCTGTCCACCGCACATGACATGATCCACAACTACTTCAGCGCCTCCATCAACT
>OMUP01000115.1 GCA_900314255.1 uncultured Lachnospiraceae bacterium
GATCTTACCACCGTACCATGCCGGGCAGCTGGTATGGTGGGAATTCTTTTAAGAAAAGAGAGTGATTATGAGCGATACAAGCGCAAAGGCAGCCGCCGCTGCCGCTCCGAAGAAGAAGGGATCACTGCAGAGGCACCGCACGCTGATAGCGTACTCGTTTCTGCTTCCCAACCTGATCGGATTCATGATTTTCACATTTGTTCCGATTGCGTTTTCTCTTGTGCTCAGCCTCTGTGACTGGGGCGCGGGAAATACCGGAATTAAATTCGTAGGACTTGATAATTTCATCCAGATGTTCACCCAGGACAAGAGCTTCTGGATTTCTCTCAAGAATACACTGTACTACACAGTCGTCACCGTGCCGGTAACACTTTTTATCTCCCTGCTCCTCGCGATTCTGGTGAACAAGCCGATCAAGGGCAGAACGTTTTTCCGCTCCGTATTTTTCTTCCCGTATGTCGCGTCTCTGGTTGCTGTAGCCGTCGTGTGGATGGCTCTGTTCAACCCGGACAAGGGCCCGGTCAACAGCATTCTGATGGCTCTGGGCGTTGCCAATCCGCCGCGCTGGGCCGCTTCTCAGACCTGGGCGATGCCGACGATCATTGGCCTGACCGTCTGGAAGGGAATGGGCTACTACATGATCGTATATCTCGCCGGTTTACAGGGCGTGAATCCGGAACTTTACGAGGCAGCAGCGCTTGACGGCGCCAACAAATGGCAGCAGTTCCTCCATGTGACCTGGCCGTGCATCACGCCGACGACGTTCTTCAACCTGATGATGCTCATCGTTGCGACCTTCAAGTCGTACGACATCATGTACATCACCACACAGGGCGGACCTGGCGAAGCGACGAAGGTCCTGGCATATCACATTTACAACAGCGCATTCGTAAGCGGAAAGTTCGGATACGCCAGCGCCGTGGCCATGGTGCTCTTTGTGATTGTCGCCTGCGTGACGCTCATCCAGTTCCGCATGGAGAAGCGTTTCACGGATTACTTATAATTCGAGGTGCATCATGACAAAGAAACAAATTATCGGAAAGATTATTCTCTATATTGTCCTGATCCTTCTCGCCATTGGAATGTTGGTTCCGTTTGCATGGATGATTTCGGCGTCGCTGAAGGCGGAAAAAGATGTATTTGCCTTCCCGATTCAGTGGATCCCGACCAATCCGAAGTGGTCAAATTACGTGAAAATCTGGAAGAAGGTTCCGCTCCTGATCGGTTTCCGCAACACCATTGTCATCACGGTTGTTGCGACCACACTGCAGGTAATTACGTCCAGCTTCGCGGCGTACGCCTTTGCCAAGCTTACGTTCAAGGGCCGCGACACCATCTTCCTTGCGTATGTCATGACGATTGCGATTCCGTGGCAGGTATACATGGTTCCGCAGTTCATCATGATCAAGAACATGGGACTTACGGATTCACTTGTCGGCCTGATTCTGATGCAGTCCTTCACGGCGACCGGCGTGTTCCTGATGCGGCAGTTCTACATCGGCATACCGAATGAACTTCTGGAGGCCGCCCGAATCGACGGGCTCAGTGAATATGGCATCTGGGCCAAGATCATGCTTCCGCTGTCCAAGGCAGCCATTGCGACGCTGATTATCCAGGGTTTCGTGTTCGAGTGGAATGACTTCATGGGACCGCTCATCTATCTGTCTTCTTCCAACAAAAAGACCGTTCAGCTGATGCTTCGTATGTTCAATACGCAGTATTCATCCAACTATGCGCTGATCATGGCAGCCGCCACCGTCTCTCTCATCCCTGTCTTCGTACTCTTCATATTCCTCCAGAGGTACTTTGTGCAGGGCATTGCGGCAGCCGGTATCAAGGGATAAACACTATAAAAAATGGGAGTCTCCGGGAGAACAGCCGTTCTTCCGGACTCCTTTGTTTAAAACACGTTTAAGAGACAGAAGGGAAAACAAGTATGATCCGCACATTTGCCACACATGCGATCCGCAGGACACAGGAACTGTCCGGCAGCGGCTGGACATTTACGCCGCTTTCAGGGGGAAACGCGGGACAGTCGTACCCGGTGGTTGTTCCGTGCTGCTGGGAGACACTCCCCGGATTTACGTCATACCGGGGCGAGGGTGATTTTGAAAGAGACTTTGAGGCGGAGGGCGATGTCCGCCTGGTGTTTGAGGGCGTGAGCCACACCGGACACGTATATGTTGACGGAGCGTTCCTCGGTGAGCACTACAATGCTTTCACGCCGTTTTCGTGCATCGCGCGGGGCCTGAAGGCAGGCACACATCATCTGAAGGTGACGGTCGACAACCGCTTCAGCGAGAAGAGCGCGCTCCACGTGCCCAATGACTACATGACTTACGGCGGCATCAGCCGCGGCGTAGCGCTTGAGGAGATTGACGGCGCGTATATTGATTTCGTGCATGCGGTCCCGGAGAAAACGCAGGATGGCTGGAAGCTGCAGGTTGACGTGAAGGTCTGCTCGCTTGAGCCGGGCGGGGATTTCGAGCTGATGGTTCAGATGCCGGAAGCCGGGTCTGTGAGCACCGAAGTGACGACGGGAGAAGACGGCAGCGCAATTGCGCATGTCAGCCTTGACGCCGCGAATGTAACGGAGTGGGCGCCGGAGCATCCGGCCCTCTATTTCGTGCAGGCGGTTCTGGTCAAAGACGGCGCTGCTGTGGACGATCTGATCGAGAGAACCGGTTTCCGGGAGATCCGCACGGAAGGAAAGAATATTCTGCTCAATGGCCGGAAGCTGCGCATCAAGGGATTCTGCCGGCACGAGGACCATCCGCTGTTCGGATGCGCCCTGCCGCTGGCGGTTCTGCAGGGGGACCTTGCGATTATCAAAGACCTCGGCGGCAACGCGGTCCGCACCACGCACTATCCGAACGACGAGCGGTTCCTCGATCTGTGCGATGAACAGGGCGTTCTTGTCTGGGAAGAAAATCACGCCCGCGGCCTTTCAGAAGAGCAGATGAAAAATCCAAACTTCGAGCCGCAGGAAGAGAAAGTGACAAGAGAGATGGTCGATGCGCATGTCAGCCACCCGTGCATCCTGATCTGGGGCATCATGAATGAGTGCGCGAGCGACACGGAATACGGCCGGGGATGCTACGAGAAGCAGTACGAAATTCTGCGGCAGATGGATCCGTCGCGCCCGGTTTCGTCCGCGAGCTGCAAGTTCTTCAAGGATATCTGCCTGGATCTGCCGGACATCGTATCCTACAACCTGTATCCGGAGTGGTACGTGCAGGACAAGACGGCGGCCGAGTGGGTGAAGGAGAATTACGACTGGGTGCAGAAAGAGACGAAGGGCGCCGGTAAGCCATTTCTCATCACGGAGATCGGCGCGGGCGGCATCTACGGGTTCCGCTCTCAGAGTATGGATCCGTGGACCGAGGACTATCAGGCGGAAACGCTGGATCACCAGCTGAAGGCGGTCTTCGGCACGGAAGGCATCAGCGGAGTGTTTATCTGGCAGTTCGCCGATGTGCGTGTCAGCAAGGAATGGTTCTTCTCGCGGCCGCGCACGATGAACAACAAGGGCATCGTCGATGAGTACCGCCGCCGGAAGCTCGCTTACAGCACGGTCAAAAAAATCTATACCAGTCTTGGAAATTATTTCGAGGATTAACAGCAAATGAAATTCGAACCGAAAAATCTTGATTATACCCTGAGCCCTTACACCGGCATGACGCGGGAATCCTGGATTGAAGCCGGTGTCTACATGCTGGAGGGCGTGTTCCGGAACCTGAAGTCGGAGGATTCGCCCTGCGTGGTTCCGCGCTATGAGACCGAGGTGACATATCCGAACAAGAACACACCGGCCTGGAAAGTGCAGGCGGAGTATTTTGAGGGGATCACGCGCACATTTTTCATCGCGGCGCCCTTGATCCGGGACAATCCGGACATTGAGATCGGCGGAATCAGGCTGCGCGATTACTACAAGAAGCAGATTTTAAAGAGTGTGACGCCGGGCGATCCGAACTTTGTGCGCTACTATTCGGACATGGACAAGGAGTACGGCGGGACGGACCCGATCGCCTGCTATCAGCAGACCGTGGAGACCTGCGCGCTGGTCATCTGCCTGGATGAGTGCCACGAGCAGATCTGGGACACATACACAAAGGAAGAGAAGGACATCATCGCGAAGTTTCTGACGGACTACGCGGGCGGCAACACGGTTCCGCAGAACTGGCGCCTTTTCAACATGCTGGACTACGCGTTCCTGTACAAGTACGGATATCCGATTGATGCGGACAAGATGCGGGATCACGCCTGCGCGATCCTCAGCTACTACTGCGGCGACGGGTGGTACCGCGACGGATTCGGGTTTGACTACTATTCCTGCTGGGCGTTCAACGTGTACACCGTCATCTGGAACAACTGGTACGGCTATAAGGAAGAGCCGTACATCGCTGCGCGTTTCGAGGAAAATCAGAACAAGCTGATGGAGACCTACGACCGCAACTTCGATGCCGACGGCTTCACCAACATGTGGGGCCGCAGCTGCATCTACCGCTTCGCGGCGACAAGCGCATTCCCGATGAACCGCCTGCTGCGTCACTCTACGGTCAATCCGGGCCTCGCGCGCCGCATCGCTTCCGGGTCGCTTCTGCAGTTCCTGAAGCGCGATGACTTCCTGTGGAGCCGCGACGAGAACATCCCGGGCGTTCCGACGCTCGGATTCTACCGCTCGTTCCTGCCGCTCGTGCAGGGCTACTCCTGCGCGGAATCTCCGTACTGGATGGGCAAGGCGTTCTTCTGCCTCGACCTGCCGGCGGATGATCCGTTCTGGACGGCGAAGGAAGAGAACGGCGTCTGGGAGAAGATGGGACCGAAGGACGTGACGGTCACGGTTCTTGACGGACCGGCGCTTGCCATCGCAAACCACGCGGCCAACGGCACGACGGAGATGCGCACCGGCAAGATGGTGACGGACGAAGACAACATCCACGGCATGTGGAACTACGGCAAGCTCGTGTACTCCACGAAATTCCCGTGGGAGGCATCGACGCAGCCGGACATCGAGTCGCAGCAGTATGTGCTGCATGATCTGACATTTGACAAGGTGAAGCGCACGAACGGCGTGTTCTGGCACGGGCAGGAAAACGGCGTACTCTACCGCCGCGCGTACTTTGACTACAGCAACCGCGGCGAGCTGTGCTGGAAGACGGCGATGGACCTCGCAGACTTCACTGTTCCCTGCGGCCTCATCCGGGCGGACCGCTACCGCACCTATCAGCGGCCGTGGTCGATCACACTCGGATCGTTCGGCTTCCCGGACAACGGCACGCAGGTCATCCGCCGCGAGAAGAAGATCAGCGGCTTCACCTGCAAAGCCATCATCCTCAAAGGCCACGACCACATGGGACATGAAAAGCAGCTGGCGATGACGATCTTTGACGGCTGGACCGACCTTGACACATACAGCAGCACCGGCACCAATCCGGACTCCGAAAAGTCAATCGTCATCTACGCAAAGACCGTGCGCCAGAAGCAGTACGGCTATGACAAATGTGTCCTCATCTCCCAGATAATCACGAAGGGAGACCTCACCGACTTCACGGACGACGAGCTGTTCCCGGTGAAAGAAATCCGCTACACCGATCCGCAGCGCTGCGGCGGATACGGGCCGGTGACACTGGTCATGGCGGACGGAAGTGAAAAGGTAATTGATTACAGTCACATCGAAGGAAATCTTCAGAGATAAATTCTCTCAGGAGGATACGTAATGGTAGAAGTTGGAGCTCAGCTCTACACGCTGCGCGATTTCACGCAGACGCCGAAGGATTTCGAGCGCACCATCAGCAAAGTGGCGGCGATCGGCTACAAGACCGTCCAGCTCTCGGCAGTCGGCGCATCGGTTACGCCGCAGATCGCGCGCGAGATCTGCGACAAGTACGGCATCCGCATCGTGCTGACGCACAGCCCGGTGGACCGGATCCTGCACGACACGGAGAACCTGATCCACGATCACGAGGTGATGGGCTGCAAGTACATCGGCCTTGGCTCGATGCCGTTTAAGTACGAGGATCCCAACTGGATCCAGTATTTCGTCGAGGACTTCAAAGGACCGCTTGACATGATCCGCGATGCCGGCATGCTGTTCATGTACCACAACCACGATCTTGATTTCTACAAAGCCAATGGCAAGTTCCTGATCGATTACCTGCTGGACGGCTTCGCGCCGGACGAGCTGGGCATCACACTGGACACGTTCTGGCTGGCCACAGCCGGCGTTGACCCGATCGCCTGGATCCGCAAGTGCGCAGACCGCATCCCGTGCGTCCATCTGAAAGACCGCAAGGTCACAAAGGAACGCACCGAGATTATGGCGCCGGTGATGGAAGGTAACATTGACTTCAAGGCAGTCATGGCAGAGCTTGAAAAGACCAGCTGCAAGTACGCGCTGGTGGAACAGGATGTCTGCGAAGGAAGCCCGTTCGACGCGATGAAGACGAGCTTTGAGAATCTGAAGAAAATCGGATACTGATATTCAATGAAATACCAAAGAGCTGGTACACTTCCATGTGGCAAATGGACGTGCACCAGTTCTTTTTGTGAGCGCATAAGCCGCACAAGGTGACGTATCTGCCATTATCCCTGACTGTAATATATATTTTATGTGTGACACCATTCTCGAAAATCCCAAAAGTTATACCAATTTTTTACGAAAAATTTGTATAAGCTGCTGAAAATGCCCTTGTTTTAAAAATATCAGGCAAAAATGTGATAATATTATACAAATCGCATAAAAAACCGGAAGAAAATCGGATGATTTTATGAGAAAATGGCGTAAATATGCGATTTCTGCAGTTTTTGACGCGAGAAGGGACTTACACGTTTAAGATGGAAATGCCTTTGAAAGTATGCTGAAAGTGGAAAAGAACAATAATAAATCAAAGGCTTCCATTGCAGGCAGGGTGATTTTCTGGATCTGCATCGCGCTGATCGGCGCGGCGCTTTACACAGGCCTGACGCATCCGGTTTTCAGAATCTATGGGTCGGTCATGTCGCCGACGCTTTCTGAAGGCGACATTGTCGTGGCGGCAGAGGACACGGATCCCCGGCGGGGAGATGTGGTGGCCGTCACGTACAACAGCAAGATCCTGATCCGCCGCGTTATTGCCGTCGCCGGCGACACCGTCGACATGGATGATAACGGAAATGTTTTTGTAAATGAAGAAAGGGTTGACGAACCATATGCCAGCGGCAAGGGGGAGAAGGGCAGGAATCAGGCATCGCTGACGGCGATGCCGGTAACGGTCCCGGACGGCGCGGTATTTGTCCTCAGTGACAGCCGGGGCGCGGGATCTGATTCCCGTGACAAGGATATCGGCTGCCTTTCATGTAGCAGCATCCAGGGAAAAATGATGCTGCGCATCTGGCCGCTCAGCCGGATCGGATTGGTTCGATAATTTTTAATTGCCGCCGTCAGGGCGGCTTAAGCGCAGACAAAGCTAAGTAGGGGGGAAGAGCAGAAGATGCGTTTTTTACATTTCAGACGCAATTCGAATTCTTTTCATGACCAACAGAATAGCGAAACTACACAGAGACAGAAGCCGGTGAGACTGATCAGTTCCGTCACGGCTGCTGCGCTATGTATTTCTATTGCTCTCACATCGGTTCCAGGCGATGCCATCAGCAAGATGTCCAATGCTTTACCGTCGGATCAGACGGCGGCAACGGTCAGCCTTGCGGATGCGGCAAATTCTGCCGGCGCGGCTTCGGATATGTCTCTTGATGCGGCAACAACGGGTGACGGCCTGAAGATTGCCGGGACAACTGCCGCCGATGCGAAGCTTGCCGCGCAGGAACCTTCCACAACGGCAACGGCCACGACAGCCGCTGAATCTACGACAGTTGCTGAATCTACGGCAGCTGCTGAACAGCAGGGAGAGACTGAGACGGCGCCGGCCGAAGAGGAAACTGTTTCAAGCGATGCAGACGAAACCACAGGTGCACAGGAGACGGCGCCGGCGGCTGACACCGAGGCGGAAGCTGAGACAGAGGCCGCTGCAGACGAGAAGACAGAGACGGCTGCAGATGAAGAAGCTGTCAGCATGCCGGCTGTCACGTTCTCGGAGCACACCGACGAAGAAGACGTTTCAAAGCAGATGACGGTATCGGTCGATGCCCCGGAGGGCGCATTCCCGGCTGGCACGACGATGACGGTCAAACCGGTCGGCGATGACGAAATTCTCACCAAGGCAGAAGACGCCGCAGGTCTTGAAGCCGGCCAGAAAAATACAGACGAAGCAAATACAACAAAACTGCTCAAAAAGAAAGCTGTTGAGATCACGTTTCATGACGCAAACGGCGCAGAGATTGAGCCGCAGGCGGCCATTCAGGTAAGCATTTCATCCGATGAACTTGCCGAAGCGGCTGACAAGCCGCAGATTGTCCATGTAAAGGATGACGGCGAGGCGGAGAAGATTGATCCGGTTCCGGACGAAGAGCTCACCCGTACGCCGGCTGAGAACGAGGTTATCTTCCGGACAAATGAATTTTCTGTCTATGCGGTTGTCTATACGGTGGATTTCGAGTACTCGGTGAACGGCAAAATGTACCAGTTTTCGCTTCCTGGAGGCGGATTTGTGTCATTTACAGACCTCGTAGAAGTGCTTGGTATAA
>OMUP01000116.1 GCA_900314255.1 uncultured Lachnospiraceae bacterium
AATCCGTCGTACTTCGCTGTTTCGAGTATGTCATTTGCCCGGCGGATCTCCTCTTTTGTCGGAGGCTTGACGCCGTCGAGCGTATATGGAATGCCGAGCTTTTCCCACTTGGCGAGACCGAGTGTGTGATACGGGAGCACTTCAAAACGCTTTACGGTTTTCAGGCCGGCGACAAAGTCCCGCAGAGCCTCCAGCTCTGCGTCCGAATCAGTCAGTCCGGGCACCAGTACCTTGCGGATCCACAGATCCACGCCGTGATCTGAGCACCAGCGCGCCATTTCGAGTATATTCTCATTGGTCCATCCGGTCAGCGCCTTGTGTTCTTCCGGATCCATCTGCTTTATGTCCAGAATCACTAGATCGGTTGCTTTCATCAGCCTCTCGAATTTCGTGTAAAACGGTTCCGTGGTTGTGAAAGGATTACCGGCAGTGTCGAGCGCCGTATTGACGCCTTCTTTTTTGGCAAGTTCAAACAACTCCGTGACAAAATCAATCTGCAGCAGCGCCTCGCCGCCGCTCACGGTAATGCCGCCTTTGCTCCCCCAGTAATTCCGGTAGCGCAGCGCCTTGTCAAGAGCTTCCTGCGGCGTCATGGCCTCCCCGCCCTTCAGGCTCCAGGTTTCCGGATTGTGGCAGTACCGGCAGCGCATATGGCAGCCCTGCAGGAAAAAGATGTAGCGCACACCCGGGCCGTCGACCGAGCCGAAGCTCTCGACGGAATTCACATAGCCTGTTGTCATATACGTCTCCTCTCATTGATAAAAACAGGAACTGCCGCAGCAGAATTTCTGCCACGGCAGTTCACGACCGGGAATTTCTTAAGAATCACCCGTCACAGGTTCAATTCAAAGCATTCCGCTCTGTCATCACATATGATCGTGGAAGGTTCTGGAAATAACATCCATCTGCTGCTCCTTGGTCAGGTCGATGAACTTGACCGCATAGCCGGAAACACGGATGGTGAAGTTTGCGTACTCTTCCTTCTCCGGATGAGCCATAGCGTCCAGAAGCTTTTCCTTGCCGAACACGTTGACGTTCAGATGATGAGCACCCTGATCGAAGTATCCGTCAAGAACGTGAGTCAGGTTCTCAACTCTCTCCGCCTCGTCATGGCCCAGTGCATCCGGGTTCATGGTCTGCGTGTTGGAGATACCGTCCAGTGCCCACTCATACGGAAGCTTTGCAACAGAGTTCAGGGAAGCCAGAAGTCCGGACTTCTCTGCGCCATAAGCCGGATTTGCACCCGGAGACAGCGGCTCGCCGGCCTTTCTGCCGTCCGGCATAGCGCCGGTTCTCTTTCCGTATACAACGTTGCTGGTGATGGTGAGAATCGACGTTGTCGGCTCGGAATTGCGGTATGTGTGATGCTTCTTGACATCCTTGATGAACTCGTGCAGAAGCCATACTGCGATGTCATCGGCGCGGTCATCGTCGTTGCCGTATCTCGGGAAGTCACCCTCTGTCTCGTAATCGACGACCAGACCGTTCTCATCGCGGATTGTCTTTACCTTCGCATACTTGATCGCGGAAAGGGAGTCAACCACATGCGAGAATCCGGCAATACCGGTGGCAAATGTGCGGCGCACATCGGTGTCGATCAGAGCCATCTCGGCTGCTTCGTAATAATATTTGTCATGCATGTACTGGATGAGGTTCAGGGTATTCACATACAGGCCTGCGAGCCAGTCCATCATCTTCTTGAACTTCTCGATAACTTCATCGTAGTCCAGATATTCGCTGGTGATCGGGCGGTAAGCCGGACCGCACTGCTGCTTCGTCAGCACATCAACGCCGCCGTTTACAGCGTACAGAAGGCACTTGGCCAGGTTCGCGCGGGCACCGAAGAACTGCATTTCCTTGCCGGTCTGTGTTGCGGATACGCAGCAGCAGATGCTGTAGTCATCGCCCCAGATCGGACGCATTACATCGTCGTTCTCATACTGGATGGAGCTGGTCTTTACGGAAATCTTCGCAGCATACTTCTTGAAGTTCTCCGGGAGAGCGGAGGAATACAGAACTGTGAGGTTCGGCTCCGGGCTCGGTCCCATGTTCTCCAGCGTGTGCAGGAAGCGGTAATCGTTCTTGGTAACCATGGAACGGCCGTCGCTTCCCTTGCCGGCTACTTCCAGCGTTGCCCATACCGGGTCACCGGAGAACAGCTGATTGTAGGACGGGATTCTTGCGAACTTGACCATGCGGAACTTCATTACCAGATGGTCGATCAGTTCCTGAGCTTCCTTCTCTGTGATCTTGCCGGCCTTGAGATCGCGGCTGATGTAGATATCAAGGAAGGTAGAAACACGGCCGACGCTCATTGCCGCGCCGTTCTGTGTCTTGATGGCAGCCAGGTAGCCGAAGTACAGCCACTGTACGGCTTCCTTTGCGTCCTTTGCCGGCTGTGAGATATCAAAGCCGTAGGAAGCAGCCATAACCTTCATTGCCTTGAGAGCCTTGATCTGATCGGCGATCTCCTCGCGCAGACGGATCACATCATCGGTCATGGTGCCGTCGCCGCAGTTTGCGAGATCTTCCTGCTTCTTTCCGATCAGGAAGTCGATACCGTAAAGAGCAACTCTTCTGTAGTCGCCTACGATACGGCCACGGCCGTATGTATCCGGCAGACCGGTGATGATGTGATTGTGACGGACTGAGCGCATCTCCGGGGTGTAGGCATCAAATACAGCCTGGTTGTGCGTCTTGTGATACTCGGTAAAAATCTTGTGAAGCTCCGGATTCGGAGTATAGCCATATGTCTGGCATGCCTCCTCGGCCATCTTGATGCCGCCGTACGGCATGAACGCTCTCTTGAGCGGCTTGTCTGTCTGAAGGCCTACAACCTTCTCAAGATCCTTGGTGGCTTCGTCAATATAGCCCGGCTTGTGCGATGTGATTCCGGAGACAATATCGGTGTCCATATCCAGAACGCCGCCCTTTGCTCTTTCCTCTTTCTGAAGCTCTTTCAGCTTTCCCCAGAGAGTATTGGTGGCTTCTGTCGGTCCTTCAAGGAAAGACTCGTCGCCGTCATACGGGGTGTAGTTATTCTGAATGAAATCCCGTACATTGACTTCTTCCTTCCAGAGCCGGCCTTTGAATGTGTCCCACTGTTCCTTAGTCTGCATGTCAACCTCCGATGGACTAATGCAAATTGTATAAATATGTGTACATTGTATACAAGAATCGCCTCTAAAAATCGCCGTTTCCGGCGTCTTGACTTTAATGCGGTTCCTGAATCTCTTTACAAAAGTGAATATATCAGAGGGCAATATAAAATGCAAGCGATTCTCATTAAGTACTGAAAAAAGTACAAGGAGAACCGCCTGCATCATCATTTTCCTGTTATTCTGAATCAATACCGGTCATCGCTGCCGAATACAGCAAATTTGAAGCCCTGATCATGGGCGTACTGGATGTATTCGGCCAGAGCGCCGGAAACGCCGTCCGAGCGCACGCCGAGCCGCATGATTTCGCCCGGATGAATTTCCTGTTCCATCGTCTGAAGTGCTTCTGCTGCCGAAGCCTCTGTATCTGTATAGGTGAAACTCCAGAAGATGCTTCTGAATCCCATCTTCTGCGCGATCAGAAGCGACTGATCACTGAAGCGGCCGTTCGGGAAACGGAAATACTGCATCTCGTAATTGTACGTGTTATACACGGAGTCCTCCAGCGGCATGATGTCCTGCACCTGTTCCTCCGGAGAAAGTGACGGCTCGCCCGCCGACGGATAGCTCACCGAACCGTTGCCGAGCGTGTGGCCGTCGTCAATGATCTGCTGTACCAGCTGAGGCTGTTCATCGACAAAGTCCTGTGTCACGAAAAAGGTGGCCTTGACGCCTGTGTCCTTCAAGGTTGAAAGAATAGCCGGAACATTTGCCTCCGGTCCGGTGCAGTCAAAGGTCAGATAGATGATGTTCTGGGCTGTATCCCCGAGCCAGGACGCATTATAGCTGGTTCCCCAGTTGGTCATGTAATAGCGGTATCCGTTCGGTACATTGCTGGTGTCCCGGTCATCCGCTCTGGCTCCTGTGTCATAGCTCGTGGTGTCCGCTGCAAGAATATCATCCGTTATCTCAATGCTCGATATCTTCCGGACCGAAGCAGCTGTTGTG
>OMUP01000117.1 GCA_900314255.1 uncultured Lachnospiraceae bacterium
CGGCCGGTCATCATCAGATTCGAGACATCTCGTGCCACCGTGCATCCGTACGGAATGCCAAACGGTTCCTTGATGACAACGCGGTATGTCCCCTGCCCCGCGCCGTTGTGCACATCTATGAAATATCCGCACAGTGCAATAGAGTCTTCCGGCTTGAGACCGGCGATCGCATCCTCATGGGACAGCATCTTCTCCCCGACGATCCGTCTGGTCTCACGCACTCCGATCGCCGAATTAATAGAAGCAAGGTAACAGTTCTCAAATCCGGGAACATGGTCCTTGAACATCTTCATAATTTTCGGGATCTGCAGATGCGCGTTGATCTCGCCCTTTGTCAGGCTGCGGACGTCCGAACCGTCAAAATTCAGGATACGAATCGTATTGACCATGACTTCGCCCGGAATCGGCTGCCGGATAAAAATAACCGTTTCTCTGTCAACCGGGCACTCGCCCTTCTTGCGCAGTTCTTCCAGTAAATGGTGCATCCCGAGGAAAATGAAGCTCTTGTTCGTCCGGAAGAATTCCGCATTGTACCCTTCCGCAATATTGGGCAGAACATCATATGGCAGTTCTTCCGGATGCTGTGCAATGAAGTCGGCAAATTCGTCAAAATCAACACCGCCCAGATTAAACATCAGCGTCGGCGGCTGCATCACATGCGTCTTCTCGTTTCCCTTTTCATACGCCGCGCCGGCCATGAACCCGAGGTCGCCGTCCCCTGTACCGTCGACAAAAATTTTCGCGTCAATCTCAATAGAAGTGCCTTTTCCGGTAACGACAACGGATGTGATTTTTTCATTCTCTACCGTGACATCGGTGAGCTCACAGTGCAGCAGGACATCCACGCCGGCCTCTTCCAGCATCTGAAAGCAGATGATTCTGGAGTAAAACGGATGAACCAGCGTTGTAGACTGGTGATGCGGGCAGTATGCGTGACCATAGGAAGCTCCTACTGCCTCGAGCCTGTCAACATATTCCTGGGCAAAGCCTCCGATCACCTGTCTCTTCTTTATATCCCAGAAAGCCAGGAACGGAAGTCCGGATCCGAGCTGTCCTCCGATAAAACCGGCTCTGTCGACCAGAAGAACTTTTTTACCCATTCTCGCCGCAACGACGGCAGTAGAAAATCCTCCCGGACCGCCGCCGATGACACAGATATCTGTCGTTATTTTTTCCATACGATTCGCCTTTCTACAGATTATTTTTTCATTGCCCCGGAACCTGTCATGCCGGATAGGAATTTGCGAAATTTTTCAGCTGATACAGCCCTTTCAAAGTAATTAATGTCTACCGCCGCATTCCTGACATACTTTCCGGTATCTTTAAGTGATACATTCCTGCGGATTTCGTAATATGTTCTTGAGAATCCGTGGGCTCCAATTTCACAAAGCGCTCTGACGCCGACTTTAACCAATATGTGTTTCCCGATTTTTACTGTCGGTACCTCATACTGTTTCGCAGTTTCACCGATTTTGTTCTGCTCCAGATAGTGAAAAAACTCATGAGACAGAATCAGTTCCTCCGCCTGGTCATATGGGAAATGATTCTCTTCTGCCCACCGGGCAATGCTACCCGAATACATAAAAATTGTATTCCGCCCCGCATAGTACTCGCTGAAGTAGCGCATATTTCCGGCGACATTATCTCTGTCAAGTCGTTTTACCACAAGGCCGCACTGTGCAGCAATATCCTGTATGGAAGTGCGTTCTCCGTACTCCTGCATGATACGCCTTGCCGCCGCAGCGCCGGTATCCCACGCCCTGTCACAGATCGGAATTCTGTCTTCTTCCGGGATTTTATCGTACAAAACGTCCCGTTTAAGTTCGTCTCTGGAATGTACTCTGTCAGGAAACGGAAAACTCTTCATAAGCCCTTCACGCCCTCACATTCGACATCTTCAGCGTGCAGAGGAACAGCAGCTGTTCATCCGGATTCAGCCCTCCCAGTTCGGCCTGGGCCAGCGTGCGCATCTGCTCTCTGCTCTGCATTCCCGACAGATCAATAATCCTGCTCCCTGTTGCGATAAAGACATTCGGCATCTCTTCGCCGCCGTCATCTGCAATCATATATTCTTCAATGAGATGATTCAGCATCTTTGAAGCGTCTGCCACTTTACTCTTCGCAATCACTCCGTCTTTTCGCTGCAGTCGGATAATCCCGTCTTTATCTACGATCCTGACGGAATTGATCGTTTTCTTAAAGAACAGGAAGCTCTTGACCTGTGTCTTGAATTGAACTGCATAATACGAGGGAGTCTCACCGACAATTTCAACCAGATCCGGCGATATTTTTGCGTTGTCTGCCACGATTTTTTTGATCTCTTCCGGTGTCTTCCTGGCTCCTGCGATATCCTTCGTGCGAAGCTCCGTGGCTCCGATCGCCACAGCTTTCAGCTTATTGGCCTGTGTATCGATCTCAACCTTAACTTCGACACTGCCCGGATCTGCACCCGATTGAACAGCCTTTTCAAGTGCCTCTTTCCGGATGGCAAGAATATCCGCCTCTGTCGGATTCATGATGGTTCTTTCAACCATATCCCGGACAAGTGCCATGGCAACGCCGATGGGGGAAATGACCGATGCATTCTTTGCGATTTTGAAATGACATCCGAGAGTTTTTCCGAGGAACGGAACAATAGAGCTTGCACCGCCTCCGCCTCCGACGAGAACCACAGTATCCTTGTTGAGTCCGTAATCATGAATCAGTTCATTTACAACCAGACCATCTTTTTTTGCTGCAAATTCCAGCACCTTTTCCGCTGCCTGTTCCACGCTCAGATGCATATTGTCTGCCAGCGGCTTCCAGGCTTTTTTCGCCGCCTCAATATTGCCTCTCGCGTAGTCGCCTTCCGGAACCATGCCTGCGATATTGGCCGCCCCTGAAAGGGTCAGGGCAAATTTCATCCCGTTTTCACATTCAATGTAGGCGTATTCCGGATCCGTATCCTTCGGATGAATCCCCTTCAGCACCGGATTTACAATGTTTTCCGCTGCCGTGTAGCATTCGTAGTCAAGATTTGCGATATGCGCACTTCTCGGTCCGCAGTCAACTGCCACACCCCCGGAAAGCTCGATCATGGAGCCTCCTCCGATGCCGACCGTCCGGACATCAAGAGAATTCAGATATGTCTTATGACCGCCGACCTCCGCATATTTTATCTGTACACTGCCGTCCTTGACGCAGGAAATATCCGTACTTGTTCCGCCAACCTCGAGGAATATCCCGTCCGTCAGCTTTTCATACATCAGCGCACCGGCCACACCCGCGGCAGGGCCGGAGAGAATCGTGAGGATCGGGCGCTTGCGCACCTCATCCATCGTCATTACACCGCCGTCGCACCGCATCACCATGAGGGGCGCCTTGATCTTCGCCTTCCTGATGGATTCCTCTGTCATATTGGCTGTCTCGAGCATCTTCGGAAGAATACTTCCGTTAATCACAGCCGTGCGTGTGCGCACTTTCAGGCCATACAGCTTTGATACATCGTTTCCGGCTGTTGCCGGGTATCCCATCTGTGCGCAGATGTCGACAACCTTGTTCTCATTCTCCGGATTGTCCACGCTGAATGCTTCCGTCGCCACAATCGACTGGGATCCGCTGTCAATAAGACTTTTCACGCCATCCCGTATTGCCGCGTCGATATTGCCGCTGTCCGCTGAGTTCACGAAACAGTTGCTGGTTTTCAGGAACTTTCCTTTTGCCAGTTCGATTGTCCCCATATCGGAATCTCTTTTGGCTTTCATACCGTCAAGCCCGCTTCCCAGCGTGAGAATTCCGACATGCGCAACGTCTCCTTCCAGAAGAGCGTTGGTCGCCTGTGTGGTGCCATGTGCGATAAATACGACATCCTCCGGGGAAATCTTACATTCTTCCAGAATTTTCTTCAGGACAAGTATAATTCCGGCTGCCACACCTTCCTTTGCCGTGTGGGTCGTCGGTATTTTCACAGCGCCAATAAGCTGATATGTTTCATCATCAATAGCCACCGCGTCGGTAAAAGTACCGCCGACATCTATGCCAATTCTGACCTTCATGAATCCGTCCTCCTTCCTTTGTGAATCAAAAACCTGTGCGGCTGCTTTCCTCTCCGAAAAGCAGCCTCCGTCTTTCTGCTTCAGGTATACAAAAGTGCCATGATAATAATCGTGATAGCTGTGAATATCCAGTTTGCCGGCTGAATTTTATTGGTTGTTGTAACCGGATCATACCCCACAAAGGATGATGTCCAGACAACCTGCGTTGCCGTAGGACCCGCCTGAGCCGGCCAGCGGGTGCAGGCGTAGAATACCGTTGCGACAAGTTTTACCGGCAGCGTGCCAAGTCCGATGATCGAGGCAGCCAGACCGGATCCGAGGCCGAAGATATTGAATGGTCCTCTGTAAAGAGACAGCGGGCAGAAAATCGCGGCAAAAATCACGAACCCGATGGCTGTTTTCGGAGTAATCGCCGTCATGAAAGGATTAAGCGCCGTTTGTGTAACCTTGGCCGTCACCGCTGCCAGGAGCATTCCGATACCGACAAAGAGTATCGCTGCCGGTGCTCCGTCCTTGAATCCGTCATAGCAGCTCTTTGTGATCATGCTCATGTACTTTGACCATTTGCCATGGATCGTAAAAATGATGATCCAGATAATGCCGATGAAGAAGCAGACGATCGCATCGAGCTTAAAGACAAGCGCCAGAATCACAATGACAACCGGTGTGATGCAAGCCATGAATCCCCGGAAGCCATGAAGTGTCTCCGGTTCGTCGTCCGGTGTTTCTTCCTCTTTTACCGGTGCTGCAAATGCGTATTTCTTTCCGTTCTTTTTAAAAGTCACGATCAGTTCGGTTGTAAGGAATACCACTTCTCCCAGGGCCACGACAACTGCACACATCGTGAGGTCCGACTGCGTGATCCCGGTAATATTG
>OMUP01000157.1 GCA_900314255.1 uncultured Lachnospiraceae bacterium
GAAGGCCGCCGCGCGGCAGCGGAAGTAGACGAGTACCTGATGGGATACACGCCGCTGGTGCGGTAAGAAGCATGACAAATAAAAAGAAGCTGCTGTCATGTTCATGCTGTAGGAAGCATGGGATGGCAGCAGCTTTTTTAGGTTGGTCGATTTGCTCGAGGGTGCCTGTAAGGGCGTATGTAAGGCGGCGGGTCAGCGGAAATGAGGAATGAGCTTGTTTCCGGTGCATGTGACTCGAAAATGAAGTTTCCGGGTCAGCGGAAATGAGGAACAAACTTGCTTCCGATGCGCTTTCACTGGAAACGAACTTTCCGGGTCAGCGGAAATCAGAAAAAGCAAGTTTCCGGTGCTTTTTTTGCCCTGAATCCGGGTAAGAGAGCACCGGAATGAGCTTTAAAGCTTATCCCGATGACAATATGCCTCCGGGAAGGCAAGAAAGAGCACCGGAAATGCCACTAACTTGATTTCCGATGCCTGGCGCCTGTCTGTAAGCCTCCGGGGCGCACCGGAAACGTCGCCTAACTTGATTTCCGATGACTGCCGCCTGTCCGTAAGCCTCCGGGGCGCACCGGAAACGCCGCCTGACTTGATTTCCGGTGACGACCGGCGTCCCGTACTGCCCGGGGCGCACCGGAAACGCCAATAGCCTGTTTCAGTGAAACAGTCCTTTCTTTTCATATGGCTCGGAGTGCATGGAGACGAGGGTGTAGCCTGTCGCTTTGATGACATTGGCGAGGGCTTCCTGGTCCGGGGGTGTTTCCGAGATGATTATGGATTCGCCTTTGCGGTGGCTGGACTTGACGCTTTTGACCTGGCAGGCGCGGCGCACGGCCTCGTTGATATGGGACTCACACATCCCGCACATCATTCCGTCTATTTTCAGAGTTGTCTTTGTCATGACTTGTCCTTTCTGACTGCCTGATAATAGATACAGCTAACATATAGTAGCACATGCGTACCGAAAGAGCAAATGCATTTGTCATCTGGACTCGGAGGGAGTCGGGGCGGAGGCGGCGTCGGGCTTTTGTTTCTGGGGCTTCTGGGCTTCTCTTGCGTCTTTTTTTGCCCGGCGGCGCTTCAGCCAGGGGATGAGGCCTTCGCCGTACAGGTAGTTGATGATGGCGGCAAGCGGGATGGCGAGCAGAATTCCGGCCACGCCGAACATCCGGCCGAAGATGATGATGGAGGCAAGAACAAGGATGGACGGGATCTGCAGGGCCTGACCGTAGAATTTCGGCTTTACGACGTATCCGTCGATTGTCTGCAGGATCACCGTGAAAATCAGGAACCAGAGGGACTGCCACGGATTGACCAGCAGCAGGATGAAGGCGCCGATGGCGCCGCCGACGATCGGTCCGAAGGTCGGGGCCAGGTTGGTGACGCCGACGACGACAGAGATCAGCGCGGAATACGGCATCCCGGCGATGGTCATGAAGACGAAGTTGGACACGCCCACAAACAGCGCGTCGACAAGTTCGCAGACGATGTAGCGGACCAGAATGGCGTTGCAGCGGCTCCAGAAGGCAGACATGCCGGCGTAGGTCTTTTCGGGCAGAATCAGGCGCATCAGGCGCTTGAAGCCGGCCAGCAGACTTTCCTTGTCGATCAGGAAATAGATGGACATGATGAAGGCGACAACCCACATCAGAACGTTGCTGCCGATCTGGGTTGAAGTCTTGACGAGGTCGTCAAAGTTGGACGGCACCAGCGAGGCGATCTTGTCAAGAAGGTCGTTTCCGGTGGACACCATCTGAGAGATGTCAAAGCCGCTCGAAGAAGCGGTGCCCGCGAGAGAATTCAGAATATTCTGCAGACTGTCCACATAGCCGTTCAGGTTGTGGACAAAGGTGATAACGCTGTCGATGAGCTGCGGAATCAGGGAAAACAGGAGCTGCACGATGAGAAGAACAAAAAGGGACATGCTCAGGATGACGGACAGCACCCGGGCAAGGCTGCGGCGGCGCATTTTCGCGAAGATGGTGCGCTGAAACAGCTTGACCAGCGGGTTGAAGACGTACGCGATGATCAGCCCCAGGATGACCGGAAGACAGATGTTCCAGAGGCCGGCCAGGCCTCTTCCGAACAGGTTGATATGGGAAATAAATACATAAAAAAGCGCAATGGCGCATCCGGCTGATACGACGGAACTCCAGCGCATGTCGGGCTTTTTGTACCATTTCATAGATAACGCAACCTCCACATCTGTCAGAATAACATATGGACAGACGACAGCCAACAAAAAAAGAAAAGAAGCATTGCCAGCAAAGTGCCGGAACTGCGGGCCGGGCGCGGAAAGGTCGGTCCCGCAGTCTTGCACAAAAAACACATCTTTTTTATAATGTTTGAGATTTGAGGCAGGAGTTGCCGGCGGCACATTTACGGGGGCGGCTATGAATATAGACAGTTACATGTCGGAAGAACATCACATGAACATCAACTGGAAGGAGCATCAGAAGGATCCTTCCGTGTGTATCCGGGACGCATCGCTTACGGACAAGGCGTGGATTGTAAGCCACGCGGGGATCATGGAGCTGGCGATCGGAGCCGGCGCCTGGCGGGTTCTTGACATGATGGATATTCTCTGCCGTGCGCTGGATGTGAAGTGCTCGGCGGACATCGGTCTCTGCTCCCTTTCCTGCACGTTCCGCGCGAACGGCGAAATCTTTACACAGCAGCTGACCATCCCGACCACCGGCATCAACACAGACAAAATGCACCATCTGACTGTCTGTGTGCGCAAACTGGCAGAACATCCGGAAAGTATCTCTGTCGCCGAGGCGCACGAGATGCTGGATGCGGTGCGCAGACGGAAGGGCCTGTATACGCCTCTTCAGGTGGGCCTTGCCTCGGGTGTCGCCTGCTTCGGATTCACATTTCTGCTCGGCGGCGGGCTGATTGAGATGATCGGCGCCTTCATCGGCGCGTTTTTCGGAAATTTCTCGCGCCGGCTCATGATTGATCACAAGATGTCTCTGATTGCCAACGTCATTTTATCGGTCGGCTTTGACTGCCTGATGACGATTCTCTACTACCGGTTCGTGGAAGGTGTGTTCGGCGTCTCTCCTCAGAACGAGGCCGGGTACATCTGCGCGATGCTCTTCATTATTCCGGGCTTCCCGCTCATCAACGGCGGGTTCGACCTGGCCAAGTCGCACATGCGCTCCGGAATCGAGCGGCTGATTTATGCGCTCATGATCATCACGGTCGCGACGTTCACCGGCTGGCTGATTGCCTATGCCCTCTCGTTCCAGCCAGGCGATTTCGCGCCGCTTGACCTGAGTCTTGCTGTGAAAGTTCTTCTGCGTCTGTTCTGCAGTTTCCTCGGTGTGTACGGATTCTCCATGATGTACAACAGCACGCCGAAGATGTGCTTTACCGCCGGCCTGATCGGAATGGTTGCCAACACGCTGCGGCTTGAACTGGTGGACCTGGCGCATATGCCGGCCCCTGCGGCGGCGCTCACGGGCGCATTCACGGCGGGAATGCTCGCGGCCATTGTGTGCCGGAAAACCGATTTTCCGAGGATTTCCATGTCCATCCCGGCGATCGTCATCATGGTCCCGGGCATGTACATGTACAAGGCGATCTATTTCTTTGGCATCGGAGAGAACACCACCGGCCTTGGCTGGCTTTCCGGCGCTGCCCTGATCGTGCTGTCGCTCCCGACCGGCCTGATTCTGGCGCGGATTCTGACCGATCACCGCTTCCGTGTCTGCGGATGAGAAAGTGATGAATATATGAAGAAACTGATCTCATGGAATGTAAACGGCCTGCGGGCCTGTGTGAAAAAAGAGACGTTTTATCCATTTGTCAGGGAGGAAGATCCGGACGTCCTGATGCTGCAGGAGACGAAACTGCAGGCGGGGCAGATTGACCTGGATCTCCCGGGGTACCACGCATACTGGAATTACGCTGAAAAGAAAGGCTATTCCGGGACGGCTCTGTTTACAAAGCAGGAACCGCTTTCCGTGACAAATGGCATCGGCATCCCGGAGCACGATCACGAGGGACGGGTGATCACGGCGGAGTTTCCGGACTGGTATCTGATCACGGTGTATGTGCCGAATGCGAAGGAGGATCTGTCGCGTCTGACGTACCGGTGCCGGTGGGAGGACGATTTTCTGGCGTATGTGAAGAAGCTGGAAGAAAAGAAGCCGGTGATTTACTGCGGCGATCTGAACGTGGCGCATGAAGAGATTGATCTGAAGAATCCGAAGACCAACCGCGGACACGCCGGCTTCACGGATGAGGAGCGGGAAAAGTTTTCAAAGGTGCTCGCGTCGGGCATGACGGACACATTCCGGCATTTTTATCCGGACAAAACAGGTGCCTATTCCTGGTGGTCCTACCGGTTTCACGCGCGGGAGAACAACGCTGGATGGCGCATCGACTATTTTGTCACGAGCCGCTCACTTGACGATAAACTTGAAGACGCGCTGATCTACAGCGATGTGAAAGGATCGGATCACTGCCCGGTGGGACTTGTCATCCGGGACGGAGAGTGAAGAGCATATGCACGAGCTGAGTTATATGGTGCAATTTGCCAACATGGCGCTGGAGGCGGCGAAAAAGAATAACGCCCGGAAGGTTTCAGAGGTGAAGATCCGGGTGGGGCAGATGACGGGGCTGGTTCCGGAGTATCTGCAGCATTACTATCCGCAGGCTGCGGCGGGGACGATTCTGGAAGGAAGCCGCCTTGTCATTGAGGAGCGGCCGGTGCGCATGCAGTGTACGTGCGGGAATGTCTACACACCGGATCGTGACAACGGCTATGCCTGCCCGAAGTGCGGGAGCGCCTCCGGAAAGCTGATTTCCGGGCGGGAGATGGACCTTGTGAGCGTGGAAATCGAGGAGTGACCGGCCGGCAAACGGCGGCATTGCGGGACGGACCGGAAAGAGGTATAATTTTTCTACTAAACTTAGTGAAGAACTGCTTTACGACCGGGAAAGCCGGGGCGAAGAAGAGGGGACGATTTGTATAGAAAAAAGCCGCAAGGCTGGTGGAAGCATCTGGACTTCATTATTACGGACCAGATTCTTCTTCAGCTTGCATTCATTCTGGCTTTCATGGTGCGCTACAACACGACGCGGCTGTGGGAGCTGCGGTATTACAGTACCGACATGGTCCTGGTTGCCGTCGGGGCGCTGATCGACGGTGCTTTGTTCGACAGTTACAAAGACATCCTGCGGAGAGGATATTTCATCGAGTTTGAAAAGGCAGTCCGGATGATCCTGGTGGATCTTCTGATTCTGACTTTTTCCCTGTATGTACTGAAAACGGGCGCGACGCTGTCGCGTCTGATGACTCTGTATTTTTCACTGGGCGCTCTGTGCATGGTCTATCTGGCCCGGTGCCTGCGGAAATACTGGCTCTGGCATCACCGCTTCCCGGGCGGGTATTCGATCCGGCAGCTGCTCATTGTGGCGGATGCAGACAAGGCTCCGGAAGTCATCCGGAAGATCCAGGAAAATACCTACCGGGATATCCAGATCAGCGGCCTGATCGACAGCAGCGGCAGGATGACGGCAGGTGATGAGACCTCTGGCACGCCGGTCGTGACGACGCTTGCGGACGCTGAAAACTATATGACGACGCGCTGGATTGATGAAGTCCTGATTGCCTGTCAGGCGGAAGACAATCCGGGCGTGCAGAAGCTGCTCGATCTGTGTTCCGAGATGGGTATCACGGTGCACGTGTGCCTGCCGATGCCGGACAGCCGCTACGGAACCAGTGTGATCGAAAAATTCTGCGGCTACAGAGTCATAACCGAGAGCATGCGGATCGTCAGTACCGGACAGCTCGTGGCCAAGCGACTGATCGATATCGTGGGCTCCGTCATCGGCCTGGCTTTCACGGGTATCTTTACGGTCATCATCGGACCGATTATCTTCTTCACGGACCCGGGCCCGATCTTTTATTCCCAGATCCGCATCGGCGAAAACGGCAGACGGTTCCGGATCTACAAATTCCGCAGCATGTACAAGGACGCGGACAAGCGCAAAAAGGAACTGATGGACCGCAACCAGATGCAGGGCCTGATGTTCAAAATGGAAAATGATCCCCGGATCCTGGGCAGCGGGCCGGACGGCACGCGCCACGGAATCGGCTGGTTTATCCGCAAAACGTCCATCGATGAATTCCCTCAGTTTCTGAATGTATTCCTCGGACAGATGTCTCTGGTCGGGACAAGGCCGCCGACAGAGGGAGAATTTCAGCAGTACGAGGCGCATCACCGGGCCAGACTGGCGACAAAACCCGGCATCACCGGGCTGTGGCAGGTCTCCGGCCGCAGCAAAATCACCGATTTTGAGAAGGTGGTCGAGCTGGACATCGAATACATCAACACGTGGACCGTCCGGGAAGACTTCAAGATTCTGCTGAAGACCGTCCGGGCAGTATTTGCCGGCGACGGCGCGGAATGAAAAGAACCGGGAAAGCGGCAGACGCGTATGGGGGGAGCGCGCGGCAGAACTTGCAAAAATAACCGCGGAAGTATAATATGAGGTTTGCTTTTTAAGGAAAGGAATTCTATGAATATCATACTGCTCTCCGGCGGCTCCGGGAAGCGGCTCTGGCCGCTCTCCAACGATGTCCGCTCAAAACAGTTCATCCGGCTGTTCAAAGATTCGGACGGTAATTATGAGTCCATGGTACAGAGAGTGTACCGCCAGATCACCCGGGTGGATAAAGACGCATCGCTTACCATCGCGACCTCCAAGACGCAGGTCTCCGCGATTCACAATCAGCTGGGCGATCAGGTGTCCGTGTGCGTGGAACCCATGCGCCGCGATACATTCCCGGCGGTGGCGCTCTCCTGCGCATATCTGCACGACGAAAAGGGCGTAGGCGATGACGAAGCTGTCATCGTGTGCCCGGTCGATCCGTATGTGGACGACACCTACTACGAGGCGGTTGCAAGACTTGAGAAACTCGTCAAAGACGGCGCGGCGGCCATCACCCTGATGGGCATCGAGCCGACCTATCCTTCTGACAAATACGGCTACATCATACCGGAGACGAAGGCAGCTGTTTCGCCGGTCAGCGAGTTCAAGGAGAAGCCCGACACAGCCACGGCAAAGGAATACCTGAAGAAAGGCGCGCTCTGGAATGCCGGCGTATTTGCGTTCCGTCTCGGGTACATGATGAAGCGGGCCCACGAGCTCCTTTCTTTCAAGGATTACAATGACCTGTACGAGCACTACGCGGACTGCAGCAAGATTTCCTTTGACTACGCAGTCCTTGAGAAAGAGCCTTCGATTCAGGTCCTGCGCTATGCCGGCGAGTGGAAGGATGTCGGCACCTGGAACATGATGTCCGAGGTCATGGCTGACAAGGTCAAGGGCAATGCTTTGCTTGACGAAACATGCGAGAACACGAACGTTGTCAACGAACTCGACATCCCGATTCTGGTGATGGGCGCGAAGAACATGGTCATCGCGGCTTCCGGCGACGGAATCCTGATCTCCGACAAGGAGCGTTCAGGGTACATGAAGCCATTTGTCGAGAAGATTTCGACGGATGTGCGCTTTGCGGAGAAGTCGTGGGGCGATTACAAGGTGATCGATGCGGGACCGGATTTCCTGACGGTCAAGGTGACGCTGAAGGCGGGAACGCATATGTCATATCATTCGCACGAGTTCCGGGATGAGATCTGGACCGTGCTTTCCGGCACCGGCCGCACGATTGTGGACGGAGTGGAAAGGCGCGTCAGACAGGGCGATGTGATTCAGCTTCCGGCGGGCAGCCGTCATATGATGACAGCCGACACGCCGATGGTGGTTCTGGAGAGCCAGCTGGGCGACAAGATTACGGTAAAAGACAAACAGAAGTTTGACTTAAATGATTGAGAGGATACGGACATGAAAAAGGCACTGATTACCGGTATTACAGGACAGGACGGCTCTTTCCTTGCAGAGCTTCTGCTTTCCAAGGGCTATGAGGTTCACGGACTGGTTCGACGCTCTGCCGAGCACACGACGGGCAGAATTGATCACATCATGGATCAGCTTCATATTCATGAAGGCGACATGAGCGACAGCTCCTGTCTGATCCGTCTGGTCGGCGAGATTCAGCCGGATGAGATTTACAACCTGGCGGCGCAGTCGCATGTCCAGGT
>OMUP01000050.1 GCA_900314255.1 uncultured Lachnospiraceae bacterium
CCGTGAGGCATGAAGCGGAGCAGTACTAATAGGTCGAGGGCTTAATCAGAAACGCAGGAAGGTAAATGGATAGGATATGGAACATATGCAGTTTTGAGGGAACAGGCTAAAAGGTTAGTTCCCTTTCATTTGTCACACAGGGGTGTGGTGAAGTGGTATCATAGGGGTCTCCAAAACCTTTGGTGGGAGTTCGATTCTCTCCACCCCTGCTTTAAGAGCCGTCTGCTGAGTGCAGGCGGTTTTTTTGTTTCTTTTATTGCTTAAGCGAGGAATGTATGCCAACACATATATTTGTCATGATTGCTGCGATTGTGCTGCTTGCCGCGGCGCTGTATTTTCTGATTCTGTACGGTGTCTATAGGGCTGCGTTTGGCACGAAGGGAAAGAAGAATCCGGATCCAATGAACTTGCCGAAGGGAAGCCAGTACGATGGATATGCTGACAGGATGAAGAGTCTTGTGCGGACGGCGCTGGAAATTCCATACGAGGAAGTTCGGATTAAAAGTTTTGACGGGCTGACGCTGTTCGGGCGGTACTACGAGGGAAAGCCCGGCGCGTCGTGTGCTCTGCTGTTTCACGGGTACCGAAGCGCCGGTGTTCGTGACTTTGCCGGCGGACTGCAGATCCTGAAGAATGAAGGGTATCACGTAATTCTGCCGGATGAGCGCGCCATCGGAAAGAGCGGCGGGACGACGATTTCATTTGGCATCAATGAAAGACAGGATGTGAAGGCGTGGGCGGAGTATGCGAACAGGCGCTTCGAGGACGGCACGCCGCTGATGCTTTACGGCATTTCGCTTGGCGGCGCGACGGTGCTGATGGCGCTTTCGGAGGAGCTTCCGGTGAATGTGAAGGGCGTGGCGGCAGACTGTCCGTATGCGGTGCCGCGCGATATTATCCTGAAGGTGGCGCAGGACAGGCATTATCCGCTGAAGGCTGTCTGGTTTCTTGTAAAACATGCTTCGCGCGTGTTCGGACATTTTGATATCGAGGCATGCAATGCAAGGGATGCGGCGGCCGGATCTGACCTTCCAATTCTCTTGATCCACGGGACAGGCGACCGATTTGTGCCGGCAGACTGCTCGCGGGAAATCTACGCGGCCTGCGGCGGCGATGGAAACGGGAGGGTGCAGCTTGAACTTTTCCCCGGCGCCGCGCACGGGATAAGTTTTCTGCAGGATGAAGATCGATACAAGCAAGTGATCACGGAATTTTTGCGAAAGGTGACAGGCTGGGATTCTGCCGGAAATTAATTAATTTATCGGGATATTCATCTAAATAGCCCTGTAAAGATTGAATTGATAAATTAGATGTGGCTAACGTCCCTGAGAATTCATCACTTTATTCAGAAATAAGATAAATTGAAGAGTCAGGCGCCTCTAACTCCATGGGAATTCATCAATTTTGCCTTTGAATGTCTTTTTAGATGAATCCGCCGCAAACAATTGCATTAGAAGCACTTAAAAAAGCTGCTGCAAACCATGCGATACATGGATTGCAGCAGCTTTTACTATTATTTCTGTCTTATTTCGTGATTCTTGTTCCGGTCGTTCCGGCCAGAGCTTCCTTGACTTTTTCGAGGCTTGTGATGATGGCCTGGCGGTTCGGATCGTCGTTGACGAAGCGGATGGAGGCGTCGACCTTCGGGTAGGTGGTGATGGCCGGGAAGACGCCGTCTTTCATGAGTTTCTGCAGATCCCGGGCAGTCACCTGGTCAAAGGAATGCTCCTGCGGGGTGCCCTTGCCGATGGTTAGCTTCTCGTATCCTGTCAGGAAAAGGAGGGTGGAAGCGCCCAGCTGGGAGGCAAGCTCCATGGCGGTGTAGTCCTTCTCGATGATGGCGCTGGCGCCCTTGAGGTGCGCACCCTGCTGGATAACCGGGATTCCGCCGCCGCCGCCGGCGATCACAACCTGGCCGGCGTCCGAGAGCGTGCGGATCGCATCAATCTCATAAATGTCGATCGGCATCGGAGAAGCGATAATGCGTTTCCAGACACCCGGCTCGAACTCGGTCACATAGTTGCCCTTTTCCTCCTCGGCGTCCGCCTCTTCTTTTGTGAGAGGAAGGCCGATGATTTTGGTCGGCTCGCTGAAAGCCCGGTCAAAGGGGTCAACCCTGACCTGCGTGATGATGGTTGCGACAGTCTTGTAAATGCCGCGGTTAAGCAGCTCTTCCCGGATGGCATTCTGAAGATCGTAGCCGATATATCCTTCGCTCATGGCGCCGCAGACAGACATCGGGGCTTCCGTGCGCCCGCTCTTCTTGTCCAGCTTTGCGTACTCGCTCATCGCAGAGCGGATCATCCCGACCTGCGGACCGTTGCTGTGCGTGACAACGACCTGATACCGGTCCTCGACCAGGTCAGCCACGGCTCTGGCCGCCTTTTTGACATTTTCCTTCTGGGCCGCGAATGTCTCGCCGAAAGCGTTCCGGCCGAGAGCGACGACAATTTTCTTATTGTCCATATCCTACTCCCAATCTTCCTTTTGAAAAGTGTGCGGATAGTTGCCTATTTGCTATGACAAATGCTTCCGCCCACGATGAATTCCTTTAGAAGATTATAAACAACAGGACCCCGAAATGCAACGAAACAGGCACTGACTGGTTCAGAAGCAAAATCAGCGTTTTGGTTTGTATGGCCGGCTTCACCCGCACTCTTTCTGCACTTCTTTACACTCAGCACTTTTCAGTGTAAAATTTAACTATCTATGCAATAAAGGAGAACACGACCATGATAAGCGCTGACAATGTAACCTACCGGGTCGGCAAGAAGGCCCTCTTCGAGGATGTCAACATCAAATTCACGGAAGGAAACTGCTACGGCCTGATCGGCGCCAACGGCGCCGGCAAGTCGACATTCCTGAAGATATTGTCCGGGCAGCTTGAACCGACGAAAGGCGACATCAGCATGACGCCGGGTCAGCGCCTGTCCTTCCTGGAGCAGGACCACTTCAAATACGACGAGTACAAGGTGCTCGACACGGTCATCATGGGCAACCGGCGCCTGTACGACATCATGAAGGAGAAGGACGCGATCTACGCGAAGCCGGATTTCACCGAGGAAGACGGCGTCAAGGCAAGTGAGCTGGAAGCGGAATTTGCCGACATGGACGGATGGGAAGCGGAGTCCGACGCGGCGACGCTGCTCAACGGCCTAGGCATTCCGACAGAGCTGCATGACCTGCAGATGAAAGAGCTGAACGGCTCGCAGAAGGTCAAGGTGCTGCTCGCGAAGGCACTGTTCGGAAATCCGGACATCCTGCTGCTGGACGAGCCGACAAACCACCTGGATCTGGACGCGATCCAGTGGCTCGAGGAATTCCTCATCAACTTTGACAACACGGTCATCGTGGTTTCCCATGACCGCTATTTCCTGAACAAGGTCTGCACGCAGATCGCGGATATCGACTACGGAAAGATCCGCCTGTACGCCGGCAACTACGACTTCTGGTATGAGTCCAGCCAGCTGCTGATCCGTCAGATGAAGGAAGCCAACAAGAAGAAGGAAGAGAAGATCAAGGAACTCAAGGAATTCATCTCCCGCTTCTCGGCAAATGCCTCCAAGTCCAAGCAGGCGACATCCAGAAAGCGCGCCCTCGAGAAGATCGAGCTCGACGACATCCGGCCGTCAAGCCGCAAATATCCGTACATCGATTTCCGCCCGGCGCGTGAGATCGGAAATGACGTGCTGGAAGTTTCGCATTTGTCAAAGACGGTTGACGGGGTGAAGGTGCTCGATGACGTGTCCTTTATCGTGGGGCACGATGACAAGATTGCGTTTGTCGGGGCCAATGAGCAGGCGACGACGGAGCTGTTCAAGATTCTGGCGGGCGAAGAGGAGCCGGATGAGGGAACGGTAAAGTGGGGCGTCACGACCAATGTGGCGTATTTCCCGAAGGATAACACGAAGATTTTCGACAACGACATGACGATCGTGGAGTGGCTGACGCAGTATTCTCCGGATCCGGATCCGACGTATGTGCGCGGATTCCTGGGGCGGATGCTGTTTGCGGGCGAGGACGGCGTCAAGAAGGTGAAGGTTCTGTCCGGCGGCGAGAAGGTGCGCGTGATGCTCTCCAAGATGATGATTATGGCGAGCAACGTGCTGATTTTCGATGACCCGACAAACCATCTGGACATGGAATCCATCACGGCGCTGAACAACGCGGTGATCAAGTTCCCGGGCGTGGTGATTTTCACGTCGCACGACCACCAGTTTATTCAGACGACGGCAAACCGGATCATGGAGATTGTTCCGGGCGGTAAGCTGATCGACAAGATCACGACCTATGATGATTATCTTGCCAGCGATGAGATGGCGCGCAAGCGTCAGGTTCTCTCGGCAAGTGAGGACGACGAGGACGCCGATTAAAGGGCACGGGTGGTGCTTTTAAGATGGCGTGCATGAGGAAAGGGAGGAAGAATGAGCACAGGCGGCAGCAGACAGACGAATACAAAGGCCGCCACCAGGCGTACTGCTACCGGGACGGGGCAGAGCAGGAAGGGCCGCACGGGCGGGAATGCGCAGAAAAATTCCGTGCGCTCTGATGCCGCAAAGCAGATGAAGGTGCAGGAGCCGGTGCGGCGCGAAGTGCGCGTCATGATCACCGCGGCGGTGCTTGTCCTGCTGCTGCTCAGTGTGTTCGGGGCCGGCGGAACGGTCGGACGGTATGTCCGGATGTTTCTTTTCGGCCTCACCGGTGTGCTGGCTTATATCCTGCCTTTCTGCATCGGCGCGGCGGCGTGGTACGCAATGGACTGCCGTTTCCCGCACATCGCCCGGATGAAGATTCTGTCGGGAGCCGTCGGGTTTGCGGCTCTTGACGGGCTGATCAGCCGGATCTGGAATGTGCCGTCTGTCACGGGCACGCCGGTTCTTACTTTCTACACGGATGCGGCCGTCAACATGCGCGGCGGCGGTCTGATCGGCGGCCTGTTTAGTCTGATGCTCAGTCCGCTCGGGACCGCTGGGACGATTGTCATTGAGCTTGCGGTCATTCTTATTTGTCTGGTTCTGATGACCGGTCAGACGATCCGGTCCCGCGTTGAAGCGGGACGGCGCCACGCAAGAGAAGCGGCAAGGCGCCGCGATCAGGAGCGCACGCAGTACAGGGCGTACACTGACCGCCGGGCGGAGGAGCGTTTTGAGGCCAAAAAGGCGGCAAGGGACAGAGCATTTGCCGCGCAGATATCACAGACAAATCTTGAGGCCGGCGCTTCGCAGGGAGAAATCCTGGGGCATCCGGAAGAGGGCATGGGCGCACAGGTGCCGGTGTATGACCAGTACGGGACCGTCCTGAAGGCACGGCGGTCTTCGGCATCGATCATGCGCCGGAAAAACAGAAGCCAGAAGCCGACAAGAGAAGAGAAAAACGCGCGGAAGCTTTCCGAAAGAGAAAAGCAGGAGCGCATGAAGCAGCTGGAGCGCACACACACCGGAATCCGCGGCACAGATATTCTGCCGCCGCCGGAGCCGCTGTCGCAGGATATGCACGAAATCGTGGACAGCCCGGAAGCGGCGGATGACGAGTGGACGGTACAGGACCTGCGGACGCCTGAAGGCGCCTCGGGCACCGGATCTGCCGCAGTGCCCGGTGAGACGCAGATGACTGCACCAGAGAACGCTGAACCGGAAAGCGCGGTGCCAGATAATATTCCAGCGGCACCGGCTGTAGAAGCAAAAACAAATCCGGACAGACTTCTGAAGACAGATTACCGCACGCCGGTCACAACGGATGCGGCAATGGAAGCGGCCGGTGCCGGGGCTGCGGCGAGAGCCGGAGCGGAGGCAAAGAAGCTGGCTGCGGCCGCGGCGGCACAGGAAGCGGCGGAGGCACAGAAACAGGCCGACGAAGGCGCCGCGAAAAAAATGCAGCCGTATGTATTTCCGCCGCTGTCGCTTCTCAAGACGGGAAAAAGCGGCGCAAGTCAGGCACAGGCGGCGGAGAACCAGGCGACGGCAAGAAAGCTTCAGCAGACGCTGCAGAATTTCGGCGTCCAGGCTGCGATTACCAATATCGCCTGCGGGCCGGCCGTGACGCGGTATGAGATCCAGCCGGAGATGGGCGTGAAGGTCAGCAAGATCGTCAGCCTGTCGGACGACATCAAGCTCAACCTGGCGGCGGCGGACATCCGGATCGAGGCTCCGATTCCGGGCAAGGCGGCGATTGGCATCGAAGTGCCGAACAAAGCGCCGAGCGCAGTCATGATTCGGGATATCTTCGAGTCGGACGCGTTCCGGGCGGCGAAGTCGCCGATTGCATTTGCCGTCGGAAAGGACCTGGGCGGCAAGCCGGTTGTGGCGGACATCGCCAAGATGCCGCACCTGCTGATCGCGGGTGCCACGGGCTCCGGCAAGTCGGTGTGCATCAATTCCATCATCGTGAGCATTCTGTATCACGCGACACCGGAGCAGGTGCGCATGATCCTGGTCGACCCGAAGGTGGTGGAACTGAATGTGTACAGCGGGATTCCGCATCTGCTGCTGCCGGTGGTGACCGACCCGAAGAAGGCGTCGGGCGCATTGAACTGGGCAGTGGCTCAGATGGATGACCGGTACAGGAAGTTTGCGAAGGCGGGCGCCAAGAACCTGGCGGATTACAACGCGAAGGTTCCGTCGCTTCCGCCGGACAAGGACGGCAAAAAGCCTGAGAAGCTGCCGCAGCTGCTCATCATCATTGATGAGCTGGCAGATCTGATGATGGTGGCGCCCGGCGAAGTTGAGCAGGCGATCATCCGCCTGGCCCAGCTTGCGCGTGCGGCCGGCATTCATCTGGTCATCGCGACCCAGAGACCGTCGGTCAACGTCATCACCGGCCTGATCAAGGCAAATGTCCCCTCGCGGATTGCATTTGCCGTGTCATCCGGTGTGGATTCGCGCACGATCATCGACATGAACGGCGCGGAGAAGCTGCTTGGGAAGGGCGATATGCTCTTCTTCCCGACGGGGTATCCGAAACCGAAGCGGGTGCAGGGAACATTTGTCAGCGATGAAGAGGTTACGCAGGTCGTTGACTTTGTGAAGGCACACAACACGGCGGAGGATTCGCAGAAGCAGCAGGAAGAAGTGGAAGAGGCTGTGAGTGCCGCAGCACAGGCAGATGCCGGCGGCAAGAGCGACGTCGACGAGTTGTTTGAGGAAGCCGGACGGTTCCTCGTGAAAAATGAGAAGGCGTCCACGGGCAGTCTGCAGAGGAATTTCCGCATCGGTTTCAACCGGGCGGCGCGGATTATGGACCAGCTGGCGGATGCGGGTGTCGTGAGCAAAGAGAACGGCACCAAGCCCAGAGAGGTCCTGATGAATGAGCAGCAGTATGAGGATTTCCTGAAGAGCAGGAATTCCTGATGAAGAAAAGGAGGCGCTACGATGACAGACATTGAGATCGCACAGGCAGCACATATGGAGCACATCCGGGATGTGGCGGCAAAGGTCGGTGTCAGGGAAGATGAGCTGGAGTTCTACGGAAAGTACAAGGCGAAGATTTCCGATGAGCTGGAAGAGCGGCTTGAAGGCGAACCGGACGGGAAACTGATTCTGGTGACGGCTGTCAATCCGACGCCGGCAGGCGAAGGCAAGACGACGATCAGCATCGGCCTGACGGAAGCTCTGAACAAGCTCGGCAAAAAGGCTGTCGCAGCGCTTCGCGAGCCGAGCCTTGGACCGTGCTTTGGTATCAAGGGCGGTGCGGCCGGCGGAGGCTACGCGCAGGTCGTTCCGATGGAGGATCTGAACCTGCACTTTACCGGTGATTTCCACGCGGTGACGAGCGCCAACAACTTGCTGTCGGCGATGCTGGACAACTCGCTGATGCACGGGAATCCGCTGCATATCGACCCGAAGCGGGTCGTGTGGAAGCGCTGCATGGACATGAATGACCGCGCGCTGCGCAATATCGTGGTCGGCCTCGGCAAGAAGACGGACGGCGTGGTGCGTGAGGATCATTTCATCATTACGGTTGCCTCCGAGATCATGGCGATTCTCTGCCTTGCGAGCGACATGAAGGATCTGAAGGAAAGGCTTTCCCGCATCATCGCGGCGTACGACATGGACGGCAATCCGGTGACAGCCGGCGATCTGCACGCGGCCGGTTCGATGGCGGTGCTTCTCAAGGACGCCATGAAGCCGAACATGATCCAGACGCTCGAGAATACACCGGTTCTGGTGCACGGCGGCCCATTTGCCAACATTGCACACGGCTGTAACTCGCTGCGCGCCACGAAGATGGCTCTGAAACTGGCGGACTACTGCGTGACAGAGGCAGGCTTCGGCGCGGATCTGGGCGCGGAGAAATTCTTTGACATCAAGAGCCGGTTCGGCAGCCTGCATCCGGACTGCGTCGTGATCGTTGCGACGACCAAGGCGTTCAAGTACAACGGCGGCGTTCCGAAGGCGGACGTGAGCAAGCCGAACCTTGAAGCTCTGAAGGCCGGCATCTGCAACCTCGACAAGCACATCGAAAACATGAAGAAATTCGGCGTGCCGATCGTGGTGACGCTGAATCATTACCTCACCGACACGGAGGAAGAACTGGCATTTGTCAGGAAGCACGTCGAAGATCTCGGCTGCGCGTTCGCTCTGTCAGATGTCTGGGCCAAGGGCGGAGAAGGCGGAAAGGATCTGGCAGAGCAGGTTCTGAATACAATTGAGACGAAGAAGTCGGATTTCCATGTTCTGTATCCGGACGATATGCCGCTTGCGGACAAGATCGTCACGGTTGCGCGGGAGATTTACGGCGCGAAGGATGTCGAGTTTGAGCCGGCAGCACTGAAAGAGCTTAAGCACATCGAGGAGATGGGCTTCGGCCGCTGCCCGGTCTGCATGGCCAAGACGCAGTACTCGCTGTCGGATGACCCGAAGAAGCTCGGGCGTCCGGAAGGCTTCACGCTGCACGTGCGGGAGGTTTCCGTCAGCGCCGGCGCAGGCTTTGTCGTGGCACTGACCGGTTCGATTCTGACCATGCCGGGTCTTCCGACGAAACCGGCGGCGGACAACATCGACTTTGACACAGATACAGGCAGAATTGTCGGCCTGTTCTAAAGAAGGCACATGTACGCGGATATAATTCTGGATATCAGCCACGAAAAGCTGGACAAGACATTTCAGTACGAGATCCCGGAAGAGCTGGAGGGACAAGTGGCCGTCGGGACCATGGTGATGGTCCCCTTCGGCCGCGGCAACCGCGAGCAGGCCGGATACGTCGTGGCACTTTCCGGAGAGCCGGCTCTGGCAAAGGAAAAGATCAAGCCTGTCTCGTCCGTTGTGAACGGGCGGGTGGGGCCGGTGTCGCGGATGATTGAGCTGGCGGCCTGGCTCAGGGAAAATTACGGATCGACGATGGTTCAGGCGCTCAAAACCGTGATGCCGGTCAAGGCAAAAATTACAAGACGCTTCAAGAGGACACTGGTTCTGGCCTGCGATGAAACAACAGCGCAGGCGGCGCTGGCGGAATTCAAAAAGAAGCATGCCGTGGCCAGGGAGCGGCTGTTTGCAGCCGTTATTTCATCCGGCCGCCTGGACTATGATCTGGCGAGAACCAGACTGAACATTCAGCCCGCCACCATGCGGGAGCTGGAGCAGATGGGGCTGATTGACATCGAGGAAAAGGAAGTCTACCGGACCGGACTTGAGCCGGACACGGATACGCTTCCGGCTCCGCAGCTCACCATGAATGCCGACCAGAAACGATGCGTCGACGCGGTGGTGTCGGACTTTGACGCGGGGCATCCCGGCACGTATCTGCTCTACGGCGTCACCGGTTCCGGAAAGACGCTGTGCTATCTGGAAATGGCCTCCCACATGGCATCTGCCGGCTGCCAGAGCATCGTGCTGATCCCGGAGATCGCTCTGACCTTTCAGACGGTCCGCCGCTTTCAGGACCGCTTCGGCTCCCGGGTGGCGATTCTGCACTCCCGCATGAGCCAGGGCGAGCGCTACGATACGTATCTGCGGGCCATGAAGGGCGAAGTGGATGTTGTCGTGGGGCCGCGGAGCGCCCTGTTTGTGCCGCTTCCCAAAGTAGGCCTCATCGTGATCGACGAGGAACAGGAAGAATCGTACGCCAGTGAACAGTCGCCGCGTTATCACGCAAGAGAAGCTGCGCAGCACATCGCAGACGAAATGCATGCAAGCCTTGTATTAGGTTCGGCGACGCCGAGTCTGACGAGCTTCTACCGGGCACAGACCGGAAAGTACCGTCTGCTGACGCTCCCGAACCGTGCCACGGCGCAGACGCTTCCGGCCGTGCGCGTTGCGGACATGCGGGAGGAATTAAAAAAAGGCAACCGGACGCCGTTTTCACTCGACCTGGCAGGCAGGATCCAGGAACGACTGGAAAAACACGAACAGACCATGCTGTTTTTAAACCGGCGCGGGTATCTCGGCCATTTCGCGTGCTACAGCTGCGGAAAACCGGTGAAATGTCCGCACTGCGACGTGGCGATGACGCTGCACGTCGGCCCTTCCGGCAAATGGCTTTCCTGCCACTACTGCGGGTACACGGCGCCTGTCCCGAAGGTCTGCCCGGTGTGCGGCTCGGTGCACGTGGGCGGCATGCGGGCCGGAACCGAGAACATCGAGGCGCAGGTGAAACGGCTTTTTCCGCAGGCGCACGTCCTTCGGATGGACGCGGACACGACCGCCGGGAAAGACGGACATGAGAAGATTTTGTCGGCATTTGCCAACCATGAGGCGGATATTCTTGTGGGGACGCAGATGATCGTGAAGGGACATGACTTTCCGGATGTGACGCTGGTTGGTATTGTGAATGCGGATCTTTCGCTGTTTGCGCCGGACTACAAGGCACCGGAGCGCACGTTTGACCTGCTGGTGCAGGCAGCGGGGCGCGCGGGAAGAGGAAAGCGGCCCGGCGAGGTGGTGATCCAGACATACAGTCCGGACAATTACACGATCGAGACGGCGGCCAGACAGGATTATCTGGCGTTTTACGAGCATGAAATCGCCTACCGCAGGCTTCTCGGATATCCGCCGGTGAAACATATGCTCACGATTCTGCTCTCGGCAGCCGATGAGCAGCGCCTGAGCGCGTGTGCGGAAATGACCGGCAGCGCGATCCGTGAGGCGCTGAAAGGGAAGACGGACACCGACTGCACCGGGCCGGCAAGGGACGTCATCGCGCGGATCAAGGATTCCTGGCGGCAGGTGATCTGCGTGCGGAGCGCGTCGCGAAGTGATCTTGTCGCCGTGAAGGATCTGGTGGACGCGCGCCTGGTGAGCGATCCGAAGTTTGCAAAGATTTTTGTACAGTATCAGTTTGATGACTGATTTTAGAAAGGAACGATCGATATGGCATTACGGGAAATTCGGGAACTCGGCGATGAGGTTCTGCGCAAGAAGGCAAAGGAAGTGAAGATTCTGACGCCGAGGCTCAAGGAACTGATCGGCGATATGTTTGACACGATGTACGCGGCCAACGGTGTGGGGCTGGCAGCTCCGCAGGTGGGCATTCTGCGCCGGATCGTGGTCATCGACTGCGGCGACAACCCGATCACGCTGATCAATCCGGTGATTGTGGAAAAGGACGGACAGCAGATCGGCGAGGAAGGGTGTCTCTCGGTTCCTGGCAAGGTCGGCGTGGTGGAGCGCGCGATGCACTGCCGCGTCCGGGCGAAAAATGCCGATATGCAGGATTTCGAGGTGGAAGGCGAGGGCCTTCTGGCGCGCTGTCTGCAGCATGAGATCGATCATCTGGACGGAAAAATGTATGTCGACATCGCCACGGAAATGCGCGATGTGACGGCAGAGTCAGAGGACGAAGAACAAGAGGAAACGCAGGAAGAATGAAAGTCATATTCATGGGAACGCCGGATTTCGCGGCGGCAGATCTGAGGGCACTGCACGAAGACGGTCAGGAAATCCTGGCTGTGGTCACGCAGCCGGACCGGCCGAAGGGCAGAAAGCACACCCTGACGGAATCTCCCGTCAAACAGACGGCCACAGCCCTCGGCGTGCCCGTGCTGCAGCCGGAGCGGGCCAGTGCGCCGGATTTCATTGAGACCGTCCGGCAGATGGCGCCGGACATCATCGTCGTGTCGGCCTTCGGACAGATCTTAAAGCAGGAACTGCTCGACATTCCGCACTATGGCTGTGTAAACGTGCACGCCTCGCTGCTTCCGAAGTACCGGGGGGCGAGCCCGATTCAGTGGGCGGTCTGCAACGGAGAAGAGTACTCCGGCGTAACGACGATGCAGATGGATGCCGGCATTGACACCGGTGACATTCTGCTGCAGGAAAAAGTAAAGCTGCGGGCAGATGAGACAGGCGGCAGCCTGTTTGACCGCCTGGCAGAAGTCGGCGCTGATCTTCTCATCCGGACGATTCACGGCCTGCAGGAAGGCACGATACAGCCGGTTCCGCAGGATGGCGCGCAGGCGACGACGGTAAGGATGATCAGCAAAACGGACGGGAAGATTGACTGGACACTGCCGGCTGAGGTGATCGAGCGGCACATAAGAGGGTTTGACCCCTGGCCGAGTGCGTTTACATACCGGGGCGAAAAGCTGCTGAAAATCTGGAAAGCCAGAGCACTTGAGAGCACCGGGGCAGAGAATGCCTGCGGCTGTGTCACGGAAGTGGATGGAAATACATTTTCCATCGCGTGCGGGGAAGGTATCCTGAAGGTGCTGGAAGTACAGCCTGAGGGGAAACGGCGCATGGACACAGCTGCCTATCTGCGCGGCTATCCGGTGACGGCCGGTGAGGTTCTGGGGGAGAAAGGATAATACGGTATGTATTATTATTACATGGATCCGGGTTACCTGCTGATCATGCTGATCAGCCTTATCCTGGCGGGCACGGCGCAGGCACTTGTCTCATCCCGCTTCGCGCGCTACAGCCGCGTCAGAGTTTCATCCGGTCTTACCGGGACGCAGACGGCGCAGAGACTTCTTTACTCGCAGGGACTCTACGGCGTGGCGACAGGCCGTGTCGCCGGAAGCCTGACAGATCATTATGACCCGAGGACCAATGCGGTCAATCTGTCTGACCCGGTGGCAGGGTCCAATTCCGTCGCAGCGGTTGCCGTCGCGGCCCACGAGTGCGGCCACGCTGTCCAGAACGCGAAGGGCTATGTCCCGCTGCGCGTGCGCACGGCGCTGGTGCCGGTCGTCAATTTCGCCTCGCAGGTTTCCTGGATTCTCATCATCCTGGGGCTGATTTTCTCGGGCGGCGGACAGATTTTCATCGAGATCGGCATTTTGATGTTCGCCATCTGCGTGCTGTTCCAGCTGGTGACACTTCCGGTGGAGTTCAATGCCTCCCGCAGAGGTTTAAAGATGCTGACGGAACAGGGCATTGTAAGTTCAGAAGAAGAAAAGGGAGCGCGCAGCGTTCTCGTGGCGGCGGCGCTGACCTATGTGGCTTCCGCTCTGACGGCGATTCTGCAGCTGCTCCGCCTGATCCTGATCTACGGAAGAAGGAACCGCGATTGAAAAATGTATCGGAACGCGGCAGGGTTCTGTCGGTCCTGACGGCTGTCTCGGGCGGCGCGATGGCCGACCAGGCCCTGCACAGACAGCTTGACGCTATTCCCGGACCAGAAATGGCCCGGGAACGGTCATTTATCACCCGTCTCACCCGCACGACGCTGGAGCGGACGATCACGCTTGACTATTTTCTGGACCAGCTCACCAAAAAACCTGTAAGGGCGCAGAAGCCGGAGATCGCCTGGATCCTGCGCATGGGAGCCGCCCAGATTCTGTACATGGACAGCGTGCCGGATGCGGCTGCCGTGAATGAGGCGGTGAAGCTGGCCGCAGCGAAGGGCGCGGGGGCGAAGGCATTTGTCAACGGGACGCTGCGCACGTTTCTGCGTCAGAAAAGCACTTTTGCATACCCTGACCGGGAGAAAAATTTTGACCGGTATCTGCAGATCCGCTATTCCGTGCCCGGATGGATCGAACAGGAGATCGTGCGCGCATGCGGACAGGAGCGCGCTGAAGAGGTTCTGGCGGCTTTCATATGCGAGGCGCCTCTTTTTGTCCGGGTCAACACGGCCCGGACTTCAGCCGCGGCTCTTGCGGACAAGCTGAAAGCAGCCGGTATCCGCGCCCTGCCAGCGCCGGAGGTGGACAATTTGCTTGCCGTGGAGGATTTCGGATCCGTCACGGACATCCCTGGATTTGCGCAGGGAGAATTTTATATACAGGATCTTTCCTCGGCGGCCGCTTACAGCGCGGCCGGTTTTCGTCCCGGCGGACGGGTGCTGGATGTGTGCGGGGCACCGGGCGGAAAATCCGTGCAGGCGGCGCTTCTGATGCGCGAAGCCGGGGCGCCGGGCACGGTGCTGTCCTGTGATATTTCTTCGGAGCGGCTTGCGCGCACCGCAGGCAATGCAGCCCGGCTCAGGCTGGATGAGATCACGGTGAAGGAGCGGAGTGCCCTGGAAAGCTTTCCGGAGGATGCGGGAAGGTATGACACGGTGATCGCCGATGTGCCCTGCTCGGGAGCAGGAGACCTGCGCCGGAAGCCGGACATTCGGCTGAGAGTGCAGCGCTCGGACAGCCGGGCGCTTGTTCCGGTGCAGAGAAAGATTCTGGCAGCTTCTTTTCCGGCCGTGAAGCCGGGAGGACGTCTGATCTACAGCACCTGCACAATCGCGCATGCGGAAAATGAGGGAAACGCCGCCTGGTTTGAGGCACATTTTCCGGTGAAGAAATGTTTTGAAAAGCTGTATCTGCCGCAGAAGGACTGGCCCGGCGACGGTTTTTACGCGGCTGTTTTTGAGAGGATCTGAGGATGGAGAAAACAGACATCGGTTCCATGACAAAAGAGGAGCTTGAAGCGTACTTTGCGTCGGAGGGTGAAAAGAAGTTCCGCGCGTCGCAGGTTTTCTCCTGGATTCACGGAAAGCAGGCCGCCTCGTTTGAGCAGATGAGCAACCTGCCGGAGAGCCTCAGGAAGCACCTTGAGCAGACGGCATTCATCACAGTGCTGGAGCCGGTGAAAACGCAGGTTTCCGGAATCGACGGGACGACCAAGTACCTGTTCCGCCTTCCGGACGGCAACGTGATCGAGAGCGTCCTGATGCATTATCATCACGGAAACTCCGTCTGCATTTCGTCTCAGGTCGGGTGCGCCTGCGGGTGCCGTTTCTGTGCGTCCACACTCGGCGGCTGTGTGCGCTCGCTCACAGCGGCGGAGATGTGCGGGCAGGTCTACCGGATCGCGCAGCTTTCCGGGCAGCGCGTGGACAGCGTCGTGGTCATGGGATCGGGCGAACCGTTTGAAAACTTCGACAACTTCTGCCGGTTCGTGGAGATTCTGAATGATCCGGCCGGATACAATCTTTCGCGCCGGGCCATCACCGTATCGACCTGCGGGATCGTGCCCCGCATCCGGGAACTGGCGGACAGAGGAACCCAGGTGACACTTGCGGTATCCCTTCACGCGCCGAATGACGAGATCCGCCGGAAACTGATGCCGGTCGCGAACCGCTATTCCATCGACGAGATTCTTGACGCCTGCCGCTACTTCTTTGAAAAGACAGGCCGGCGCGTGAGCTTTGAGTACAGTCTGGCCGCCGGGATTAACGACACGCCGGCGTGCGCCGACGAACTGGCGGCACGGCTTAAAGGATTTCCGTGCCATGTGAACCTGATCCCGGTCAACCCGGTGAGGGAGCGGACTATCAGGCAGAGTGCGGCTTCGGACATCCAGGCCTTCAAAAGAAGGCTTGAAAAACACGGAGTAAATGTTACTATTAGAAGGGAAATGGGCCGGGATATAGACGGCGCGTGCGGTCAGCTGCGAAAGAGTTATCTGGACGGGCCGGGCTCATCAAAAGAATCTGATAACAGCGGAGGAATGGGATGAACGCTTACGCGCTCACGGATGTGGGCCGCGAAAGAAGCATGAATCAGGATTTCTTCTTCTATACGCTCGAACCGGTCGGAAATCTTCCGAACCTGTTCGTCGTAGCCGACGGCATGGGAGGCCATAAAGCCGGCGATCTCGCTTCCAGATACACGATTGAAACACTGCTTGAGCTGATCAGGGACTCGTCGTACAGAGACCCGGTCACGATCATCAGTCATGCAATCCGCACGGTAAACGGGAAACTTCTGGAGAAGGCGGCAGAGTCACCTGATTATGCTGGAATGGGAACAACACTGGTTGTTGCCACGATTGACGGTCAGACACTCAGAGTTGCAAATGTCGGCGACAGCCGGCTGTACGTTATTTCTGACGACATCACGCAGGTCACCAGAGATCATTCACTGGTGGAAGAGATGGTGTCCATCGGTGAAATTGACCGTCAGGAAGCACGGCATCATGCAAACAAGAACATCATCACAAAGGCGATCGGCGGTTCGAAGGAAGTAGAACCGGATGTATTTGCGGTCGACCTGTTTCCGGGAGACAAGATCCTGCTGTGTACCGACGGCCTCACCAATATGGTAGAGGACTCGCGGATCCGCAGAGTTGTGCGGGACACGGACAACATCGAGGATGCCTGCCGGATTCTTATCGATCTGGCCAACGATGCCGGCGGAAGAGACAATATCACAGCTATGCTTGTGAGCGTCTGAATTCCCGATTCATGAGGAAAAAATATGCTGGGAAGAGGGATGTACCTTGCGGACAGATATGAGATCGCCGACCGGATCGGTGCGGGCGGCATGTCGGATGTCTACAAGGCTATGGATCATAAACTGAACCGGTACGTCGCGGTGAAGGTGCTGAAGCCGGAATTCTGCTCGGACAAGACATTTGTCCAGAAATTCCGTGTCGAGGCGCAGAGCGCGGCGGGGCTGGCTCATCCGAATGTAGTCAATATCTTCGACGTGGGCGAGGAAAATGGCATTTATTATATTGTCATGGAACTCGTGGAAGGCATCACGCTGAAGAAATATATCGAAAAGAAGGGACGTATTCCGTACAAGGAAGCGGTCAGCATCGCGATTCAGGTGGCCAAGGGCATTGAGGCGGCGCACAGCCATCACATCGTTCATCGCGACATCAAGCCGCAGAACATCATGATCTCCCGCGAGGGCAAGGTCAAGGTGACGGACTTCGGCATCGCGAAGGCCGCCTCTTCGACGACCATAACTTCGACCGCCATGGGTTCCGTGCATTACATCTCGCCGGAACAGGCCCGGGGCGGCTATACGGACGAGAGAACGGATATTTATTCGTTCGGTATCACGCTCTACGAGATGCTGACCGGCACGGTTCCCTTCGACGGGGACACGACGGTCGCTGTCGCCGTACAGCATATCCAGCAGCAGATTCAGCCGCCGTCGGCGCTTGTGCCCGGGATCCCGAAATGCGTGGATGACATCGTCATCAAATGTACGCAGAAAAAGGTGGATTTCCGCTATCAGTCGGCGACAGAGGTGATCGAGGACCTTAAAAAAGCCCTGATCATGCCGGACAGGGACTTCGTGAAGTTTCTTCCGGGATCGGTGACGCCGGACGGCGTCGTGCAGGCGGGAAGCCCGCAGGCCGACTCGCTCGCGAAGGCAGCGGAGGCCGCTGAGGCCGCCAGGAGAGTAAACGCCGTCAAGGATGACCATACGGTGTTCCTGAATAATGGCGGTGACATCCTGGGCGGTTCCGGAAATGACACGACCGGAATCGATACTGACGGAAACGGGGATGACGACTTTGTCGATGACACAGGGTTCGTGGATGACGAAGAAGACCTGGATGACGCCGACATCGACGACGAGGACAATTCGAAGCTTGACGCTGTCATGAAGTGGATCGGCATCGGCATCGCAGCAGCCATAACCGTTGTGGCGGTATTTATCCTGGCGCGTTTTGCCGCATCCGGTTCTCTCTTCAGCTTCTCCAAAACTACGGAAGCGACATCCACATCCAGCCAGTCACAGATCGTGCCCATGCCCAATCTGGTCGGCCAGACACTTGACGACGCAGAGGCGACACTGGACAGCCTGGGGCTGAAATACACGACACTGCAGCAGTACAAGGAAGGCGCAGCTGTCAACGAAGTCATCGATCAGTCCTACGAGGAAGGGGCAAAGATCCGTCAGGGCGCGACAGTGACGCTGACGGTCAACTCCGGAAAAAAGGCGACGACTGAGGCTCCGACGACTGTGTCGAGCCAGATCACCGTGAACAGCGTGACCGGGCTGACCGAATCGGATGCGGAAAGCTCACTTTCTGCACAGGGCTTTAACGTCAACATAAGCTATCAGAACAGCGACAGCGTGACGGCAGGTGTCGTAATCAGCCAGTCGCCGGGGGCCGGCAGCCGGGAGGAAGCGGGCTCTACCATTACGATTGTCGTAAGCTCCGGGCCGAAGACGACGGCGGCGCCGGTAACCGAGGCACCGACGACACAGGCTCCGACCACGGCAGCACCGACGACGGCAGCTCCCCAGACAGAAGCTCCGACGCAGGCGACCCAGGCTGCGACAGAAGCGCAGCAGACCACACAGGCCACGCAGGCGGCGCAGAACCAGAGCCAGGCTTCGGGACAGTAAGCAGTTTATGCAGGGAATCATTGTAAAAGGTATCGCCGGTTTCTACTATGTTCAGACGGAGGCGGGGCTTCTGGAGTGCAAGGCAAAGGGAGCTTTCCGCAGCCGGAAGATCAAGCCCCTTGTCGGGGACATGGTGGAAGCCGCGGTGCTGGATGAGAAAGAAAAGACCGGCAACATCGAGGACATTCTTCCGCGGAAGAATGTCCTTATTCGTCCGGCGTGTGCCAATATCGACCAGGCGGTTGTCACATTTGCCATCAGCCGCCCGAAGCCGAACCTGTATCTGCTGGACAAGTTTCTGGTGATGATGCAGGCGCAGGAGGTCCCGGCTGTTATCGTCTTCAACAAGACGGATGAGGCGCAGGAAGGAGAGCAGGAGGCGCTTGCCGCACGATACGAGAATGCCGGCGCGCAGCTGCTTTTTGTCAGTGCGAAGGAAGGCGGCGGGATTGATGCGCTGCGGCGGATTCTGGACGGGAAGATTTCTATTTTTGCCGGACCGTCCGGCGTGGGGAAGAGCACGCTGACCAACTGCCTGTGCCGCGAGAACTGCATGGAGACCGGCGATATGAGCCGGATCGGAAGAGGACGGCAGACTACGCGGCATTCCCAGATTTTTATGATCGGCCGCGATACGTACCTGATGGATACGCCGGGATTCACGTCCTTTGATCTCCCGGATCTCTCAAAGGAGAATCTGCGGTTCTGTTTCCCGGAGTTCGCGCCGTACGAAGGGAAATGCTATTTTGACGGCTGCGTGCATCTGGCAGAGCCGGACTGCGCGGTCAAGACGGCGCTTCAGGAAGGGAAAATCGCGCAGGGACGCTACGACAGCTACGCGCAGATGTACGCGGAACTGGCGGAGCGCGAGCGCCGGAAGTACAGTTGAGGAGAGAAAGATGAACTATCTTGCACCTTCGATCCTGGCAGCGGATTTCACGCAGCTGGGCAGTGAAATCAAGGCGGTGGAGGAGGCCGGCGCCGACTGGCTTCATCTGGATGTGATGGACGGCGTATTCGTCCCGAACATTTCATTCGGCATTCCGGTGATTCAGTCTGTGCGCAAAAGCAGTCATCTCTTTTTTGACGTTCATCTGATGATCACCGACCCTGTCCGCTATGTGGATGCTTTCAAAAAAGCCGGAGCCGACGGACTCACCGTGCACTACGAGGCGTGCCCGGATCCGGCAGCGGCACTGAAGGAAATCCGGGCGGCCGGCATGAAGCCGGCACTTGCCATCAATCCGGACACACCGGTTGAAAAGATCCGGGATCTTCTGCCGATGGCTGACATGATCCTTGTGATGAGCGTGTTCCCGGGCTTCGGCGGCCAGAGCTTCATTCCGGAGACACTCGGCCGGGTGAGACAGCTGTCGGCCATGCTTGTGGAAATGAACCTTCACCCGGACATCGAAGTGGACGGCGGCATCGGAACCGGAAACCTGAAAAGCGTGCTTGATGCCGGCGTCAATGCCGTGGTGGCCGGTTCGGCTGTCTTCAAAGGCGACAAAACGGCCAATGTAAAAGCATTCAGGAAAATCATGGATGCGTAACCGGAAATCTGCCTGAAACAGCCGCCTGGCTTGCGGTGAAATAAGAAAATAAAGGGCTGATGCTGGAAATAAACAGGGCCGCCAGAAAGTGCACATACGCTTTCTGGCGGCCTTTTTGTCGGGAAAATTGCATGGTAAAATG
>OMUP01000105.1 GCA_900314255.1 uncultured Lachnospiraceae bacterium
TTCCTTTCCTTATTGCATTTATATAGATCTCATACTCATCATACCATAGGCGGCGCAAAAGCGTGAGTTAACGCGTCATATTTTTTATTTTTATCAAAACCTGATGCGTTAAACCGCAATTCCCAAAGGAAACCCACTCTGGATCAAAAACTCTTCAGCACTTCCCCGATATCCCCGTCAATGCACACCGATCTCTTTGCAATCTCTTCCGGGCAGTACGCCTCTCCCTTATTGATGCAGGCATAGAACGCATTCTTATTCGCAGCCGTGCACTGCCAGAACGGATACTTGATGATCACCGGGGTATTCATTCCAACTCCGAGCTCCAGATAGAGGACCCGCATTGTCGCATGGCGGCGCACAAAATCATGATACCGCTTCTGCGCCGCATGCCAGCCAATATCCTCGACAAATGTATTATCGCAGCGCAGATTCATCGTCATGTTACTGCCGTCGTCCGGGCACTTCGGAATCAGCTCTGACGGCACGCGCATCTTGAGCGATCCGTTTTCCGGCACCTGGAAAATGCCGTTTTCATCCTTCACGAATCCCTGCGCCTCCATCATGCGCATGATGATCTCTTCATTGTCATAGGTCTTCCGGATCCTCGGATTGACGCTCTGCAGGAGCCCGTAATCCCCCTGCGTGTAAAAAAGCCTTTTCTTGTCAAATCCCGCCAGCTGGAACTGATGGTCCACATTTGTCGTCAGCACAAAATAATCCTTGTCTTTCACCAGGGCAAGAAGCGTCGGATAGACATCAGACGGCGCCTTTACATAGCGGTTGTAGTAGATGTGACGGCTCCACCACGCCCAGTAGACTTCTGCATCTTCAAACGGATAAAATCCGCCGGAATACATATCCCGAATGCCATACCGGGCCGCAAAATCAAAGAAATACTTCTGAAACCGCTCGCCTGAATAGGTGAAACCCGCTGCGGTGGAAAGGCCGGACCCGGCACCGATCAGCACGGCATCCGCCTGATCAAGCGCACTTTTCAGACCCCGGATCTGCTCATCCTGATCTTCTTGTGTTCCGCTGATCAGTCTTCCCGAAATTCCTGAACCAAATATATTGAACATCTCATTCTCCTCGTCATCATCCCGGCTGGACAGCCTGTCAATCAGTCAGCACAATTTTCTGAATCCCTGCAGCTTACCGGATACCGCTGCTTATAAAGTCAAGGCAGCAGCTCTCTTCCGCCTGCCTGTAATATACATTATTACATTTTAAATGTCAATATTTACATTACATCATTTTAAATCGAAAAGCCCGTTCATCGCAACTCCCCCGAAAGCGATTTGATTCCCACATAATTTTCGGCTATTATGGAATCAGATTACAAATTAGCCGAAAGGAGCGCTTTATGACATACATAACCAGAAATCTGGAAAAGATCGTTCTGCAAGTCTCTGATGAATATCCGGTTGTACTCGTGACCGGTCCCAGACAAGTCGGCAAAACTACGATGCTTCAAAAGCTCATGGAGGGGACGGAACGAAAATATGTATCTCTTGATGATTTAAACGAGAGAAATTTAGCAAAAACGGATCCTGAGCTGTTTCTGCAGCTTCATAAACCGCCCGTATTAATCGACGAAGTTCAATATGCCCCGGAGCTGTTCACATATATTAAAATCCATGTTGATAAAACGCACAAGCCAGGCAGCTTCTGGCTGACCGGTTCACAGGCCTTCAAATTAATGCGTGGTGTACAGGAATCTCTTGCCGGCCGCATTGCCGTGCTCTCGCTGACATCCCTGTCCCAGGCCGAGATATGCGGAGGGAAGATGGAACCGTTCATCGTCGATCTGAAAGCTCTGTCGGAAAGAAGTGAACAAAGGAAACCTGCTGATACACAGGAAATTTTTGCAAGAATCTTCAAAGGTTCCATGCCGGCGCTGGTCAGCGGCCAGAACAGCAATAGTCAGATCTTTTACAGCAGCTATCTGTCCACTTATATTGAAAGAGATGTGAGAGATCTGTCTGATTCAATCGATTCACTGAAATTCCTGAACTTTATTACGGCAGCGGCAGCCAGAACCGGGCAGATGCTGAATATATCCGACATAGCTTCAGACGCGGATATCAATCAGAAGCAGGTTAAGAACTGGCTGGGAATTCTGGAAACATTGGGAATCATCTTCTATCTCCATCCATATTCCAATAATATGCTGAAAAGACTGGTAAAAACCCCGAAGCTTTATTTCTACGACACCGGCCTGGTATGCTATCTGACAAAATGGAGCAGTCCGGAGACACTGGAACGCGGCGCAATGAACGGAGCAATTCTTGAAAACTATGTTGTTGCTGAAATCAGAAAAACGTATCTGAACTGCGGAAAAGAACCTTTCATGTATTATTACAGAGATAAGGATGCCAATGAAATCGACATTGTTCTGGAACATGACGGTGTACTGAATCCGATCGAAATCAAAAAATCATCGAATCCCGGATCTAGGCTTACCAGTGTATTTCATCTGCTGGACAAATCCTCGGTTCCAAGGTCAAAGGGTGCGGTGTTATGTATGAAGCCAGAACTCTCAGCGATTGATCGCGAAAACTATATTGTGCCCATCTGGATGATATGACAGAATAGCTGCTTTATATCTCCGGCGCCGCGGCAGCCGCACCTTGACGCACCTTCAGCCGGCTTCATATAATAAGGGCATCGGATGCAGGCGGCGGGAAAAGCCGCACGTGAGAAATCCCAATTCACCATAGAAAGGACGTCAGTCATGTTTAATTTTGAGTATTACACTCCGACAAAGGTCATCTTCGGAAAGAAGACCGAGGAAAGAGCCGGCGAACTTGTGAAAAGTTTCGGCGGAAGCCGGGTGCTGATCCACTACGGAGGCCACAGCGCGGTGCGCTCGGGGCTGATCGACCGCGTGAAGAAATCACTGGACGAGGCTGGCATCTTCCATGTTGAGCTCGGCGGCGTCGTTCCGAATCCGCATCTGGGCAAGGTGCGCGAAGGCATTGCGCTGGCCAAGAAAAACGGAATCGACTTCATCCTTGCCGTCGGCGGCGGTTCGGTCATTGACTCTTCAAAGGCCATCGCGTATGCACTGGCGGATCCGGAGAAAGACGTCTGGGAGCTTTTTGAGCACAAGAGAAAGGCTGCCGGATGCTTCCCGGTTGCCTCCGTTCTCACCATTGCGGCGGCAGGCTCGGAGATGAGCAACAGCTGCGTCATTACAAATGAGAAGACCGGCGAGAAGCGCGCATACGATGATGACATTGCGCGGCCGAAATTCGCCATCATGGATCCGGAGCTCACCGAGACGCTGCCGGACTACCAGACAGAGGCGGGCTGCACCGATATGATGATGCACACAATGGAGCGGTATTTCACGCAGGGCGGCAACATGGAAATCACGGACGCCATTGCGGAAGGGCTTCTCAGAACGGTCATGAAGTATGCGCAGATTCTGCACAAGGATCCGGGCAACTACGAAGCGCGCGCGGAAGTGATGTGGGCCGGCTCACTGGCGCACAACGGCCTGACCGGCTGCGGCAATGACGGCGGCGATTTTGCCTGCCACATGCTGGAGCATGAAATGGGCGGTATGTTTGACGTCACACACGGCGCTGGACTGGCTGCGATCTGGCCGTCCTGGGCAAGATACTGCATGGACAGCGATCTGAACCGGTTTGTCCGCTATGCACGAAACGTCATGGGCGTCGAGAAAAAAGACGGCATGTCAGACAGAGACACAGCACTTGCCGGGATCGAGGCAATGGAGAAGTTCTATCACAGCATCGGGATGCCAGTCAACATGAAAGAACTCGGCATAAACCCGAGCGACGAGCAGATCGAGGAAATGGCCGCATCAGCCGTCAGAGCGTGCGGCGGCCACAAGGGCTCTGCGAAGGTCCTTTACAAGGACGATATGATCGCGATCTACAAGGCTGCAAGAGGATAACAGCTCAGCGTCTGGCTGCGGTGTCATAGAAGACAAAGTAGTCAGGGCGGTGTCTGGACTGCGTCCACTCGAACTGGATGCCTTTATCGTTAAACGTGCGGCTCGTCACGACGGCGACAAAGTCGTAGTCCTGCAGATCCATGTATTTCAAATCAACAGGAGTCGCCCGCTCCGCGGTGATCATCCGGGTGCTGGTGACAATTTTCATGCCGACTTCATCTTCAAGGTATTTGTAGATGGAGCCGGCAGCTTTCTTTTTCGTGAGTTCCGGCATCTCGGATTTCAGGAAGACGTTGACATCGAGAATGACCGGCCTGCCGTCAATACTGCGGACACGCTGAATATAGAATGCCTCGGCCTCCACCGGGAAACCGGTACGAAGTGACGTGCGCTCATCAATTTTAATCGTGACAAATTGAACCACCTTCGTGGTGGTTTTCAGATTGTTGCGGCGGGCGGATTCCGCGAAACTCTCGATGCCGCCGACCCGGAAATTTGCCTGGCGGACAGGCGTGTAGAGAATCTGAACCCCTTTGCCGTGGATAGACTGAACGCAGCCAAGTTTCTGCAGGCTGGCGATCGCGCGGCGGACGGTATTGCGCGAACAGCCGTACTGTCCGGTCAGCGTGTTCTCCGAAGGCAGCATCGTGTTCGGCTGATACGTGCCGTTTTCAATTTTTTCTTTTAAGTCTCTGTAAATAGAATCAAATTTTAACGCGGGCATTCATTGAATGCGGTTTGTGCTCAACGATCCGAAGAAGGCGGACGTGGCAGGGCTTGAGAAGATGAAAGTCGTCAAAGGAACTTTCACGCAGGCCGGTCAGTTCCAGATTATCATCGGCAACAACGTAGCGGATTTCTACAATGACTTCGTCAAAGTGGCCGGCGTCGAGGGCATCTCGAAGGATCAGGTCAAGCAGGCGGCCAAGAAAAATCAGAATCCGCTTCAGAAAGCAATGTCGGCACTGGCTGAAATCTTCGCACCGCTGATCCCCGCCATCATCGTCGGAGGTCTGATTCTCGGTTTCCGCAATGTCATCGACAGCATGCAAATCTTTGGCGGCGCGACTCTCGTCTCCGGGCAGCTCTGCAATGCGTACAGCGTTGCGGCAACGGAAGCGGCAGGCTGGCCGGCAAGCTACACCTGGGACTTCGGCTTCACGCAGGTCCGCATGATCGGCTATCAGGCGCAGGTTCTGCCGGCTATCATGGCCGCGTTCTGCCTGGCTTATCTTGAACGGTTCTTCCGCAAGATCACCCCGCAGGTGATCTCGATGATCGTCGTTCCGTTCTGCTCCCTGCTCCTGGCTGTCATGGCCGCTCACTTCGTACTCGGCCCGATCGGCTGGACAATCGGCAACTGGATTGCCGCCATCGTACAGGCAGGCATCTCCGGATCCTTCCGTGTTCTGTTCGGCGCCATCTTCGGATTCGTCTATGCGCCGCTGGTCATCACCGGACTGCATCACATGACAAATGCCGTCGACCTCCAGCTGATTTCCGCAAACGAAGGCACCGCACATCCGGGCACCATGCTGTGGCCGATGATTGCTCTCTCCAATATCGCACAGGGCTCCGCGGTTCTGGGCATGGCCATTCTCCAGAAGAAGGACTCCCGCTCACAGGAAGTCAACATCCCTTCCATGATCTCCTGCTATCTTGGTGTCACGGAGCCGGCTATATTCGGTGTCAACTTAAAGTACGGCTTCCCGTTCATCTGCGGCATGATCGGCTCCAGCCTTGCGGCGATCTTCAGTACCGCAAACAGCGTTTCCGCTACGGCCATCGGCGTCGGCATCGAGCCGGAAAGCGAAGTCGTCTGCGCTCCGTGTGCAGCAAAAGCAACCGTTCTCATGCAGGATTCCAGACACGCAATCGGCCTGACACTCGCCAACGACATGGAACTTCTGATTCACATCGGCGTTGACACAGTCGACATGCAGGGCAAAGGCTTTGAATATCTTGTAAACGAAGGCGATGTTGTCGAAAAAGGTACGCCGCTGATCCGCTTCAGCAAAAAGGACATCCGCGGCGCCGGCCATCCGGACACAGTTGTCATGGTTGTGACCGGTACGAACGACATTCCGGGCATCACCATGCACAGCGGAATGGATGTAAAGGCAGGACAGCAGGCAGTCATTACGTGGTAAGACCGGCAGCAGCCGGAGAAAGAAAAAACAATGGCAGATTTCCGCGACAAGAGTATCTATCAGATTTATCCGAAATCTTTTTGCAACAGCAACGGCGACGGAATCGGAGATATCAAAGGCATCACAAGACG
>OMUP01000118.1 GCA_900314255.1 uncultured Lachnospiraceae bacterium
ATCTTGAGCATGATGTCCGGATACATATTTACCAGGAGCATGCCGAATGATATCGGGATAAGAAGAAGCGGTTCATATCCTTTCTTGATCGCAAGGTACATGAAAACCAGTGCGATCGCGATCATCAGGTAGTTGCCCCAGGAGAGTCCGAAAAACGCTGTCTGCTGGATGAGGTTTGACAAAGTTGTTGCTATGTAGCTCATTATAAACCTCCGTTAAAACAATTGTCTGACTTCGATCAGTTGAGAGTTACCATAACCTGGCCGGTCTCAACCATATCGCCGACGGCAACGTCAACGGAAACAACGGTAGCGTCCTGTCCCGCCTGGATCTCATTCTCCATCTTCATAGCCTCAAGAACTACGAGCACATCGCCCTTCTTGACAGCCTGGCCCGGCTTTACCGGAATTCTGAGAACCTTGCCCTGCATCGGAGCAGTTGTCTTGATGGAACCTGCGCCAGAGCTCTTCTTGGCAGCCGGTTTGGCAGCCGGCTTCTTGGCTGCGGCAGCCGGAGCTGCTGCTGCCGGTGCAGCGCCAGAAGCGCCTTCTTCAACTGTTACATCATAAACTGTGCCATTGACAGTGATCGTGTAATTCTTCATAGTTAGCTTCTCCTTCTGATTTTCTTAATCGAACGTACGACCAGATCATTCGGCTGTGCCGTACCTTCCGCAGCCGCGATCGCCGCTGCAATGACTGCCACAAGTTCTGTGTCATCCGCAAGATTTTCTTCCTCTTCTTCCTCTTCCGGCTCTGCGATGACCGGTGCCGGTGCAGCCGTCTCCGGAGCCTTCTTCTGGCCGAAGCGGTTGACATGCTTGAGAAGCGAGATAACCCAGCTGATGAAGATCAGTACGATAAATACGAATCCGAGACCGATGAGCGTATTCATGCCTGCCTTGGACATCTTCTCGCCAAGCGTGAATGCCGGGTTGATGGCAGCACCCTCGATCTGATGATCGGTATTGATCGTGAACTCAAATGTGCACTTTCTCAGTTCATAGGTAGTTTCAACGGTGATGACACACAGCGTCGAGGTATCAGAACCCGGTGTGATGTTCATGCTGTCGATGGACTTGATCTGGCCCAGATCCGATCTGGTCTTGATCCAGCTGTTGTACATCTCGACGGTATGAATCTCCATCCCGTCCGGGTCAACCGGATAATTTTTCTTTGTGTAATCCGCAATGGAAATTGCATTTTCTGCATCAGAGCGGATCTGCTCGTCCGAAGCCGCATTGAGGTATGCGATCATATCGACCGCCCAGTCCTCCAGACCTGAAGCCTCCTGATAGACTTCATTCTGCTTTTCCGCGGTTTTGTAGGCATCCTTGTCGATGGTCGTGCTTTCGCAGCCGGCAAGTGCAAACACGCAGATCACCATGAGCAGAAGAGAAAGCAGTTTCGCGGAAATCCTGCCATGTCTCCTATTCATTTATGTCCTCCCTCTTCAGACCGTTCCGTGTTTCTTGACCGGGCGGTCCTCAGCCTTTGAATACAGCATTTCAAATGCAGCAGCCACATACTTCCTTGTGTCCTCGGGAGCGATAACGGCGTCTACAAATCCTCTTGCAGCAGCCTGCTCAACGCCGGACTGCAGCTTTGCATATTCAGAAGCTTTCTCGGAGATCTCAGCCTGTACGTCCTTTGCAGAATCAATTGCATCCGCGTAGATGATCTTGGCGGCAGCCGAAGCATCCATCATGCCGATCTGCGCATCATCCCACGCATAGGTCATATCTGCACCGAGCGACTGGGAGTTCATGACAGTATAAGCTGTTCCGAACGACTTTCCTGTCACGACATTTACCTTCGGAACACTGGCATTGGCAAATGCAAATGCAAGTTTTGCAGCAGCTTTTGCAATCTTCTTCTCGGAAGCGACACTGGCATCGAAGCCTTCTACCGCAGAAAGCGTCAGAACCGGGATCTCAAAAGAATCGCAGAAGTTCACGAAATCCGCAGCCTTTTCAGCACCATCGACGGTGAGAACCGGAGCAAACTTCTCAGCTTCCTTGCCGTCATCGCCGAAAATCGCCGTGCGGTTTGCAACCGCACCGACGGTCGCACCGTTAATCTTCAGGAATCCGGTGACCATTTCCTTTGCATAAGCGGACTTTACTTCAACAAAAAGACCGCTGTCGGCAATATCGGTCAGCGCAAGAACCGGATCAGCAGCCTCGGCAGCCATATCCGGGCATGCGCGGTTCAGATCATCCTGCGAATCAGCGTAATCCGCCTCTGCATCGTTGTTGGCCGGAAGCATGGAAACAAGCTGTCTTACGCCGGCAGCAACGGCTTCCTCGTCGCCCGTGAAATCAACAGCTCCGCTTTCTGCCTGGAACTTCGCTGATGCTGTGTCCAGCTTGTCCTCAAAGTTTCCTGCAAGAGCATTCGGGCTGTTTACGAAAAGCTTCGCGCCATCTGCCATGAATGTGAAATCCGCCATAGCGGCAAGAACTGCAAGGCCGCCGCCGCACTTGCCGTACACGGCGCAGATCTGCGGGATCACACCCGATGCAAGATTTTCCTTTTCATAAATAGCGGAAAATGCATTCAGCGCGTCGGTTCCCTCCTGAAGGCGAAGACCCGTGCTGTCCAGAAGCCCGATCACCGGAGCTCCCATCTTCATCGCCAGATCATAGATACGGACGATTTTTCTGGCATGCATCTCCCCTACAGAGCCATTCAGAACCGAAGCATCCTGGCTGTAAATGTAGACAAGGCCGCCATTGATGGTACCGTAGCCGGTAATTACGCCATCAGACGGGGCTGCCTTTTCTGGCAGGTTGAAATTCGTCGCCCGCGCGGTGACCTGAGCGCCGATTTCAACAAAGCTGTTGTCATCCAGGATTGCGTGTATGCGATCCAGAGCTGACATCTGTGTCGAATTGCTCATTATAAAACCTCCTGAATAATAATTATAACCTACTGTATCTTATAACAGTTCTGTAAAATTCACAAGAAAATTTGTAAGTGTTTTCTTTCCGGAAAATTAACAAAAATGCGCGTTTGCCGCACTTCAGTCTCTGGTCTCAAAGACCAGCACAGCGCCCGAAAAAACCTCGATGACGCCTTCCTCCCCTGCGATCTCATTGCTCACAGTTAGTGATCTGCCCCGGCGGATTGACTCGTGCGTGAGCGGATATTTCATGCCGGACAAGCTTACTTCTGCCGTTTCACTGAAGGGAAGAATACTGACATACTTTCCGTACTGTTCTTCTTTGCAGATGGACAGCCTGCTGCTGCAGAACCGGATCCGGTTGTGTGCGTCATATATAGTTATCGGAGCCCCTGTTTTTTCACCGGCCGAGAGCAGATCGATGTTGACAAGCGTATGATCAAGGCGGGTTCCGGTGGCTCCGACACAGTCTATGCACTCCGCGCCTCTTTTCACAGCTTCCTCGAGTGCCAGATGCATATCTGTGTAATCCTTTTCCGGCGGAAATCCGATTCTTTCCACATTGGAATATTTCGCCAGAACCGCCTCCGGTGCCGAATCAAAATCCCCGAGAAGAACGTCCGGCCGGATTCCCAGCTGATCTGCATGAACGAGACCCCCGTCGGCGCAGATGACCATCGTATATTCCCGGTCTTTTAAAAATTCCAGGGCCCAGCTGACGTCCACGCTTCCGCCGCCCAGAACAAGTGCCCTCTTTTTCACTCTGTTTCCTCCTTAAAAAAGCCGCACCGAGGGATTATTCCCGGTGCGGCTTTGCAGTCCGTTCTGTCACTTCCGGGCGATTCTTTCATCACCCGTATATCCGGCTCTGGAATTTATTCCTTTCCGGAAAGATATTCATCAATTCCTCTGGCAGCTGCCTTGCCGGCTCCCATGGCAAGAATAACAGTTGCGGCTCCCGTCACGGCATCGCCGCCGGCATATACGCCTTCTCTTGAAGTCTTGCCGATGCTCTCTTCGGCTACGATGCATCCGCGCTTGTTCACATCCAGCCCCTTTGTGGTTGAATGAATCAGCGGATTCGGGCTGGTGCCGAGTGCCATGATCACGGCATCGACCTCTGTGTCGAATTCAGAACCCGGGATTGCAACCGGTCTTCTTCTTCCGGAAGCATCCGGCTCACCCAACTCCATCTTCACGCAGCGGATACCGGTGACGTTGCCCTTGTCATCCTCGAGAATCGCGACCGGATTCGTGAGAAGATTGAAGATAATTCCCTCTTCCTTCGCGTGATGAACTTCCTCGGCACGGGCCGGAAGTTCAGCCTCACTTCTGCGGTAGACAATATGTACTTCCGCACCCAGGCGCAGAGCAGTTCTTGCAGCATCCATCGCCACATTGCCGCCGCCTACAACCGCTACTTTCTTGAAGCGGGCAATCGGGGTGTCATAATCGTCGCGGAATGCCTTCATCAGATTGCTGCGGGTGAGGTACTCATTTGCCGAGAAGACACCGTTGGCGTTCTCACCTGGAATACCCATGAAGCGCGGAAGGCCGGCGCCTGATCCGATGAATACTGCATCAAAGCCTTCGTCGTTCATCAGCTGATCGATCGTGATGGACTTGCCGACGATTACATTGGTCTCGATCTTCACGCCCAGTCTGCGCACATTCTCAACTTCATGTGCTACAACTGTGTCCTTCGGGAGACGGAACTCCGGAATTCCATAGACGAGAACGCCGCCCGGCTGATGCAGTGCCTCGAAAATTGTCACATCGTATCCCTTCTTTGCCAGATCGCCGGCGCAGGTAAGGCCGGACGGACCGGAACCGATGACGGCAACTTTCTTCCCGTTCCTGCTCTGCGGTTTCTCTGGCTCGATGCCGTTCTCACGAGCCCAGTCGGCGGTGAAGCGTTCCAGCTTGCCGATGGACACCGGCTCTCCCTTGATACCGCGGATGCAGCGTCCCTCACACTGTGTCTCCTGCGGGCACACACGGCCGCATACGGCCGGAAGTGCGCTGGACTCGCTGATAATGCGGTATGCTTCCTTCACATCGCCCTGTGTGAGCTGATGAATGAAAGCCGGGATATTGATGGAAACCGGGCACCCTTCGATGCAGCGTGCATTCTTGCAGTTAAGGCAGCGCTTAGCCTCTTCTGTTGCCTCCTCGGCGTTATAGCCGTAGCAGACTTCTTCAAAATTCTTGTTTCTGACATCCGGCGCCTGTTCTCTGACCGGCACTTTATGCATTACGTCCATTTTACTGTCCTTTCGCAAATGATCTTATCAGCACTGGCCGCAGCCGCCCTTGTGTTCGTCGCCCTCGATCTCCTTGAGGAACGCGCGGCCTTCTTCGGTCTTGTAAATTCTCTGGCGCATCATTGCCTGGTCGAAATCCACCAAGTGTCCGTCGAACTCCGGTCCGTCAACGCAGGCGAACTTTGTTTCTCCGCCGACTTTAATGCGGCATGCGCCGCACATCCCGGTTCCGTCCACCATGATCGGGTTCATCGAGACGATCGTCGGAATACCGAGCTGCTGTGTAAGCTTATCTACGAATTTCATCATGATCAGCGGTCCGATCGCGATGCACAGGTCATATGTCTTGCCTTGATTCTCAACAAGATCCTTCAGAACATCGGTGCCCATACCCTTGCGCACGTAGCTTCCGTCATCCGTCGTCACGTAAAGATTTCCGGCAACCGCTTTCATCGGTTCCTCGAGGATGATCAGATCTTTTGTCTTTGCGCCGATGATGACATCGCAGCGCACGCCCTGCTCGTGAAGCCACTTGACCTGCGGATAGACAGGGGCAGTACCAACACCGCCGGCGACATAGACAATCCGCTTTTTCTTAAGTTCCTCGGGAGACATTTCTGTCAGTTCTGACGGGCAGCCAAGAGGTCCCACAAAATCTTCGTATGCATCGCCCGCCTGCAGTTTCGCCATCCGGTATGTAGATGCGCCGACAACCTGGAACACGATCGTGACCGTGCCTGCCTGCCTGTCATAATCGCAGATGGTAAATGGGATCCGCTCGCCCTTGTCGTCGATCTTTGCGATGACAAATTGTCCCGGTAGACAGTGCTCTGACACTCTGGGAGCTTCTACTACCTGAAGATAAATCTTCTCGGCAATATTCTCCGCCCGTAAAATCCTGTACATACTGTTTCTCCTTTCAGACCGCCGCGCCCACATATCAAAAGCTGCGCAAACTACTCCTCTGTCCGCGGTCCACGGTTTAATTATTATTTTTATTTTAGAAGATTATCAGTCCGTTGGCAACCGGTATTCGATCATATTATATATAAAATAAATATTGTTATTCTCAATCGCTTTTGCTAAACTAATTGTAGAAAATATTGACCGTGAAAATTTAATATCTAGGGGGGACAAGCCAATGTATAATTAAAATAATATCATGCTCAATATTGAATATTATTTATATATTTATGGAGGATTAATATGAAAAATTCATATCTTTTGTTTCGGCAATAATAATTTGTTTGTTTTCAACAACTACTGTATTTGCAAATACCTCAAGTTAAATATCAAAAAGCACCGATAATTTCGCTTCAACTTGGAAATATCTAAAAGAAGAGGGGTATTTATCAGTTAATGAAGCTGGGGTTATCGAGCTTTCTTCCGATTATTTATCGCAGCAACCATCAAAGAATAATTATTTTGTTGAAATAATTAATGTATGTAATGAATCCATCCGACTAGGAATACTAACAATCTGTAAGGATGATTTTATTATTTCAAGTACAATTCATCCGCAAAGCGAACCCAAACTAAAAAGTAATTACATATCGCCCCCAATTTTGAGAAGAAACGGGGCTCATGGTTGCTCATATCAGTCTCTCTATCTAATCAGTATGTGTTCTAACAATTACAATAAAATTATAAGCTATTACAATACAATGGAGGAATTATCAAAAGCAGAACCGGATATCAGTCCGTGGGGCGCCACCGCAGCATTTTGGATACATAAAGTGAAAGAACACGGTGAATGGGATTATAAAGAAAGAGAAGAATTTAAGGACGGAACATTTTGTAGCTATTTTGATGGCAATTTTCAACACATTTCAGCTGAGTATATAGGAAATTTCAATTATGGATATACCGGATCTTTTCTATTCTCCATTAACACTTTGCTTGCAGGAAGCTTTACTGTAGGCGGCTTTAGCCCCGCTGATTTTGACGACTGGCCCGCTATTCGTTCAGGATACGAGAACGCTCCATAATTGATGAACGAAGTATTGTCCCAAACACTTGTAGTAAGTGTTTGGGACTGTCTGTCAGGAGAAGACAACCCCTATGAAAACACGAAAATCCAAACGGAAAATTATTATTATTGCTGCAGCATGCATACTTTTCGCTACGCTTTTCATTCTCTTCGTCCGCTTTCAATATTCAATTTCGAAAGGCGGAATATCCAGGTACGTCAAAACACATCAGACAGAACTTACTGCCTATATAAATCAACTGGATCGCAACGTAGTTGTTAAAGAGGATAACTGGAACGGAATGCGTGTCACCTGGTCTTTTGAAGAGCAGAGCAAAATGATCATGTTCGAGGTTTATTATTTCGGATTTCCATCCACCTTCAACGCACGGGGCTTCTATTATTCTCCCGACGATGAGCCACTGCCCTACTCTGCAGGCAGTCCGGCTGACTATCCGCTTGAAAGCAAGGGCAGTGAATGGGTCTGGAATGAACCGGACGGAGACAACTGGTATAAAACGGAAAAGATCATGGACTGCTGGTACTATTACCAGATGCACTGGTAAGGACCCGGAAACTTTCCACTGAAGACTTCTGACTGCTTAATACGCCGTTGCATTTCCTGCCGCATCGATTTTATACACATTGCCATCGGCGGTTCCTACAGCATACAAACCATATTCGGAGGTCTTGTTGTTCTGCGTCTGGGTCACCCGGATCACAACGGCCTCCGCATTGTTTACAATCCGCGTTGCCTCCTGTGTGAAGGTGAGAACCGCGCCCTTAGGCGACTGTCCCGAGGCCGTCAGTTCTCCTTTTGCCGTCATGTGCTGTTTCAAAAGGGCCAGGCTCTCATCATACGAGAACTTTTTCGGCATACTCACCACATAACTGCGAGTCGTGACACTGCTTTTCACGCCATACCGGCTCACAGCGACAGCTTTAAATGTAGCATTCCCAAGTGGAATCAATACCGGAGAAGTATAACGGGCTGATTCCGATGTGGGATCTGATCCATCCAGAGTGTAATAAATGCTGGCGCCCTCTTCCGCTGATACAGTAATCCTTCTCCCGTAGGAATATTCACCGGAATCCGGTGTCACTGCCGGTGCCTCCGGTGCCAGATAGGTGATGGAATAGTTCAGATCCAGCACTTCACTCACCACGCCGATTCCGTTCATCGCAACTGCTTTTATCTGCGTGTCGCCCTTGCCCAGAGAGATCGGGTCCGTATAAACCTTGCTGTCCTTATCAGGATCAGATCCGTCCGTAGTATAGTAGATCCAGCAGTCATCCCCTGCCTGCAGAGTCAGCGTAATAGGATTGTTGTATGTTCCGGACGCATAGTTGGCGACCGGCTTTTCAACTTCATAGGGAACAAGGTAGGCTTCCGCGTCTTTCCCCTTATAGGCGGCGATCATTTCGTTTAAAGCCGTTCCATTCTTATCATCGCTGTAAATCTTTGCCAGCAGCTCAATCCCGCGGCTGTAATCCTCCTGCTGTCCGAGAAGCTTCGTCAGCGTGTCGACCGCCTTTTCCTGATCACCTGTCTGATACTGTGTATCCGCCAGCATATAGAGAAGCTCAACATTGCTCTTTCCTTCGGCTGTCGCTGCCGCGTTGGTCAGATAGGGAAGTGCATCTGTGTAGCTTGCTTCCTCATACAGCTCTTTTCCTTTTCTCAGCTGCATTTCATAGCTTGTTCCGTTCCAGACGGCAAAATAGACCGCCGCTGCAAGAATTGCCAGCGCAGCTACAATCAGCGCGACGGCCTTTCCGACGGTGAACTTCTTCTTCGGCTTTTTCGTCTTCTGCCCGGATACCGCCTGCAGATCAGCCGTCTTCCGCACAGCCGGTGCTTTCATTCCGTCAGTGGAATCACCACTGACGTGTTCACCGCGGGCCTGAGCAGCACCTTTCGCCTTGAATTCCTCTTCCTGCATCATCTGCCGGATCGAGGCTTCCATCTCGCGGTCAAAATCGGCTTCTTTTCCGCTTGTCTGCGCGTCAGCCGTGACAGGTGCGCTCACTTTTTCCGGCGGACTGACCGGTGGTTCGTCCAGGTCCGGGATTTCAACAGACATATCCCGCACTGCACTTTTTCTGTTTTCTTTTTCTTCTGGTATGGTAAAGCTTTTCGTGTTGTCCCTAAACTCTGTCTCGTCCGTCCACGCGGCAAATCCTGTGTTGTCGGCGAGCATCTGGGTGTCCGTTCCCTTGTCGATCGGAACAAATGAAGCTTCTGTCTTTCCGGCTGCAGCCGCTTTACCATTTGTTTTCGTTTTGTTGTCCGGCGTGTCGGGTGCCTTTCCATTGTCCCGAAACACCGGTATGACGCGTGTGAGATCTCTCGTCACGTCTTCGGGGGTCTTTTCATCCGGCATAGTCATTCCTCAAAATCTGAAATTTTCAACAAAGTTATTCTATCACTTTTATGTATTTTGCAAAAGAGGGCCGGACAGGACTGCGCACATAGGCCACGCGCCGCTTCGCACTCTCGTCACGCATCGCGCGACTTCGTGCTCATTTCCGTTGCCGTGCCAAGAGCTGGGCCATTTTTGCGCGCAAGCACGCAAAATGACCCGCGCTCTGGCACTGGCTTATGCGCTAATATGCGCTTAAAAAAGAGCGGGGAAGCTTTTTACGCCTCTCCGCTCTTTCTGTTTTGATGGAAATTTTTTTATCTCTGAACACGTCCGCTTGCATCGCCGCCGGCAAGTGTCTCAACTTCCTTGCGGGATACCTGGTTGAAGTCGCCCGGGATTGTGTGCTTGAGAGCCGATGCAGCAACACCGAACTCCAGAGCATCCTTGAAGTTCTTGCCATCAAGGAATCCGCAGATGGTGCCGGCTGCAAAGCTGTCGCCGCCGCCTACGCGGTCAACAATCGGATGAATCTCATACTGCTTGGAATGATAGAATTCCTTCGTAGCAGCGTCATAGATGCATGCAGACCAGCCGTTGTCGGAAGCGCTGTGGCTTACACGCAGAGAGCTGATGCAGTACTTGAAGCCGAACTTGTCGACCATCTGCTCGAAGATGCTCTTGTAGCCGGCCAGATTCAGCTCGCCCTTCGTAACATCGGTGTTCTCCGGCTTGAAGCCGAGAACCAGCTGTGCATCTTCCTCATTGCCGATGCATACATCAACATACTGCATGAAGTTCGTCATAACCTTCTGAGCCTTCTCGGAAGTCCAGAGCTTCTTGCGGAAGTTAAGGTCGCAGGAAACTGTAACGCCATGAGCCTTTGCAGCCTTCAGGGCAGCTTCCGTCAGAGCAATTGCGCTGTCGGAAACAGCCGGTGTAATACCGGTGAAGTGGAACCAGGAAGCGCCGTCAAAAATCTTGTCCCAGTCAAATTCATCCGGAGTAGCTGTTGCGATCGAAGAATGAGCGCGGTCGTAAACAACCTTGGACGGACGCATGGAGCAGCCGGACTCAAGATAGTAGATGCCAAGTCTCTCACCGCTTCTTGCAATGTAATCAGTCTTTACGCCATACTTCTTCAGAGCAGCAACTGCGCAGTCGCCGATCTCGTTGGACGGAACAGCCGATACGAAGTATGTGTCATGGCCGAAGTTGGAAAGAGAAACGGCTACGTTTGCCTCACCGCCGCCGTAATGTACGTCGAACTCGTCAGCCTGTACAAATCTCTCAAAATTCGGTGTAGAGAGGCGGAGCATAATCTCGCCCATGGTAACTACTTTTGCCATTGTTATCTCCTTTTCTTTTCCTTAAATAACCGGAAGACAGTCCGCTGTTACGTCTGCCTTCCGGAATCGGACAATGTTATTATTTAGAATTACTTCTGTACAAGGTGGATAGCGAAGCCGCCGAACTCACCCTTCAGATAGATAGCCTTGAGCTTGCCGTCCTTGATGCTTGCGGAATCCTGATCGAACTCGAAGCCTCTCTTCTGCAGATGATATACAGCTCTGTCGATGTAGTTGGTCGCAACAGCTACATGGCCGCATGTGCCTCTGCCCGGCTTCTTCATGAGTTCAAAGCCTGTGCCGGCAAATACGGAGCTGTTTCCAACCTTCTTCTCGAAGGAGAATGCCTTCTGAAGCTGATCAGCGAGGCTGATTGCATCTTCTTCGCTCGTCATGTTGATGCCAACGTGGCGAACCTCGAAGCCGAGCATGGTGTCTACGGCACCTCTGGTGATCTCCTCGATCTTGTCGAACTGACCGGCATTGATCATATCCTTCTTGACCATCCAGGAACCGCCGGCGCAGAATACCTTGCTGAATCCGAGATAATCGTTAACGTTCTGTGTGTTTACACCGCCGGTCGGCATAACCTTGATGTTGGTGTACGGTCCGGTCAGAGCCTTGATGTAGGCAACACCGCCTGCCTGCTCAGCCGGGAAGAACTTGATATATTCGAGTCCGAGATCAATTGCAATGGCAACATCGGATGCGTTTGCTGTTCCCGGAACAACCGGATAGCCTTTTTCAACGCAGTGCTTTACAACAATCGGATCAAGACCCGGGCTCACGATGCACTTCGCACCGGCAGCCCATGCGCGGTCTGCCTGCTCCGGTGTAAGAACAGTGCCGGCACAGATTACCATTTCCGGATACTTCTTGGAAATGATCTTGATAGCCTCTTCCGCTGCTGCGGTACGGAACGTAATCTCAGCTGCCGGCAGTCCGCCCTTGATCAGAGCTTCGGCAAGCGGCTCAGCGTCCTTGGGATCATCCAGTGCAACAACCGGAATGATACCAATTTTACTCATCTCTTCGATAACGTTCATAGTATATCTCCTTTTCACATGATACATTGATTATAAGGTCCCGCTCCGGTGAAGTCAATAAATCAGATACGGCACCAAACTTTACATTGTAACGCCTTGCTTGAAAATTGCAAAGTCATGGAAGCCTTCTTCCTCAGCCTTCACCTTTTCACCCGATGCGACAGCGATAACCTTGTCGTACAGTCTCTTCGCCATCTCCGGCAGCGGCACATTGTCCGTAACAATCGCACCTGCGTTAAAATCGATCCAGTCCTTCTTCTTTTCGGCAAGCTTCGTGTTGGAAGAAATCTTCACCGTCGGCACAGGGCTTGCAAATGGCGTTCCGCGGCCGGTCGTAAACAGAACAATCTGCGCACCGGCAGCTGCCAGAGCCGTCGAAGCAACCAGATCGTTGCCGGGTGCCGACAGCAGATTCAGGCCGTGATTCTTCACGCAGTGACCATATTCAAGGACACCGCGGACCAGTGAGGAGCCGGATTTCTGTGTGCAGCCGAGCGACTTGTCCTCAAGTGTCGTGATACCGCCGTCCTTGTTGCCCGGAGACGGATTTTCGTAGATCTCCTGGCCGTTTTTGATGAAATATTCCTTGAAATTGTTGATCAGATCAACCGTCTCATGGAAAAGCGTTTCATCTGCGCACCGGTTCATGAGAAGCGTCTCTGCTCCGAACATTTCCGGAACTTCTGTGAGGATCGTTGTGCCGCCGCGCGCAACCAGCAGATCCGAGAATCCGCCGACCGTCGGGTTGGCCGTGATACCTGAAAGTCCGTCTGAACCGCCGCATTTCAGCCCGATGATGAGCTTCTCTGTGGAAATCTTCTGTCTCTTGAACGTCGCCGCATATGCCATGAGCTCATCAAGAATCTTTCCGGCTTCCTCCTGCTCATCTTCCACATCCTGACACTGCAGGAACCGCACACGCTGCGGATCGTACTCACCGATGTAATCTTTGAGCACAGAAATACGGCTGTTCTCACATCCAAGCCCCAGCACCAAGACACCGCCTGCGTTCGGATGGCGGATGAGATCAGCCAGGATCGTTCTTGTGTTCTCCTGGTCTTCCGTCATCTGCGAGCAGCCATACGGATGCGTGAACGCAACAACCTCATCCACGCCTTCCGGCTTTCTCTTTCTTGCTGCCGCCTCAGCTGCGCGTGCGATCGAGTTCACGCAGCCGACTGTGCAGATGATCCAGACCTCGTTGCGGACACCGGCGCTGCCGTCTTTTCTGAGATAGCCCTCGAAATACCCCGGTTCTGTCTTCTGTACATCTTTTCCGACCGGATGATAGGTGTATTCATTCAGGTCGCCCAGAGCTGTCTTTACATTGTGCGTGTGAACCCACGCACCCGGCGCAATATCTTCCTTTGCATGCCCGATCCTGAAACCGTACTTGATTACATCATCACCTTTGCGGATCGCACGGAGAGCAAACTTATGCCCCTGAGGGATGTCCTCCGTCAGCTTCACACTGCTTCCGTCCTCGAAAACAGGTTCCTCACCAGTCTTGAGCTGCGTCAGAGCAACCGCAACATTATCGGCCTCGTTAATTCGAATATATCTTTTCATGCCACTTCCTCTGCGCATTCTGTAAGCGCTTTCATTTACCATTAATCTATACCCGGCGCCGCGGATTGTCAATATAAATCATGCTTGTTTTACTACCGGGCGGATAGTATAATGGCTCTAGTGTAAGTGCTTACATTTCCATTGCAAGCGCTCTTTGGAAAGGCTGGCTATCGGTATAAAGTGAATATTTACGATGTTTCGCAGAAGGCGGGCGTTTCCATCGCAACCGTCTCAAGAGTATTAAACGGCAACCACAGCGTCGCGGAAAGCACGCGGAAACGGGTGGAAGCCGCCATAAAAGAACTGGGTTATGAACCGAATGTTTTCGCGCGCGGTCTGGGACTGAACACCATGCAGACGATCGGTATTCTCTGCAATGATTCTTCCGATATATATATCGCCAACGCAGTCTACTATCTGCAGCATTTTCTGTCCGAGCACCATTACGACTCCATCCTGTGCTGCACGGGCAACAATCCGGATGATTTCCGGAAGTACACGAAGATGATCCTGAGCAAGCGCGTAGATGCGGTCATTTACACCGGCTCTCAGTTCATTCTGAATCAGCCGGATGATCACGACAACAGCTACATTCTGGACGCTTCCAAAGAAGTGCCGATTTTCCTGCTGAACGGAATTCTGGAGGGTGAAAACATCTACTGCGTGGTAAATGACGACCACCTGGCAATTCACGACGCGGCTGCCAAACTGATCCGGGACGGCCGCAGGCACATTGTCTATCTGTATTCCGGGACAACGCTCAGCAGCCAGAACAAGCTTTCGGGATTCACCGATGCTCTGAATGAAGCGGGTATCCCGAACCGGATCGAATACACACACCTGGGACCTAAGGATATCTACGCTGCAAAATCCTATCTGGAGACGCTTTACGAAAAGGGCATGCCGATCAATGCCGTTTTGGCAAGCGAGGACACCCTGGCTGTCGGCGCTGTGAAATTTGCCGAAGAACACGGTATCCGGATTCCGGAAGACATGGAGATCATCGGATACAACAACTCCATTCTTGCTGAGTGCACGGAGCCGGAACTCACATCCATCGACAATCATGTCGAGAAAGTATGCCGCACACTGACAGACAACTGCCTGAAGGTGCTTTCCGGTGAGGAGGCTCCTCACAAGGTCGTCCTCACAGCGGTCCGCGTCGACCGCAAAACAACGGTAAACTAAGCAGACTCTTCTTTCAGAAGACTGCATTAGGATTAATACTCTATGGAGGTATTACGTATTATGAAGAAGTTCATGGACAAAGACTTTATGCTGTCGACCCCGACAGCACAGCATCTTTTTCACGATTATGCAGAAAAGATGCCAATCCTGGACTATCACTGCCACATCAACCCGCAGGAGATTGCCGAGGACCGCAAGTTTGACAACATTACCCAGGTCTGGCTCGGCGGCGACCATTATAAATGGAGACAGATGCGCACCAACGGCATCGAAGAGAAATATATCACCGGCGACGCTCCGGACCGCGAGAAGTTCCAGAAGTATGCCGAGACTCTTGAGATGGCCATCGGAAACCCGCTGTATCACTGGTCTCATCTCGAACTCCAGAGATACTTCGGTTATTACGGCACACTGAACGGCGACACCGCCGAAGAAGTATGGAATCTCGCCAACAGCAAGCTGCATGAGGATTCGATGACTGTCCGCAACCTCATCCGTCAGTCCAATGTCACGCTGATCTGCACGACTGATGACCCGGCTGACTCTCTTGAGTGGCATCAGAAGATCAAGGATGATCCGACATTCGACGTACAGGTTCTGCCGGCATGGCGCCCGGACAAGATCATGAACGTCGAGAAGCCGACATTTGCCCCGTATATTGCAAAGCTTTCAAAGGTTTCCGGCGTCGATGTCAACTCCTACGACACCATGATGAAGGCTCTCCGCGCGCGCATGGATTTCTTTGACACACTCGGCTGCAAGGTTTCCGACCACGCTCTTGAGTACGTAATGTACAAGCCGGCGGCGAAGGACGAAGTCGAGAAGATCTTCGAGAAGGCGCTGAACGGCCAGGCTGTCACCAAGGAAGAGGGCGACAAGTTCCGCACTGCTTTCCTGCAGGAAATCGCCGGTGAATATGTAAAGCACGGCTGGGTAATGCAGCTGCACTACGGCGCAATCCGCGACCAGAACACCGATATGTTCGAGAAGCTTGGCCCGGATACCGGATATGATGCCATCAACGCATATGACAGCTCCATCGAGATGGGCCAGTTCCTGAACGCTCTCAAGAAAGCCGGCAGCCTTCCGAAGACGATCATCTATTCGCTGAATCCGACGGCCAACGCCACAATCGGCGCCCTGATCGGCTGCTTCCAGGATTCCGACGCTGTCATGAAGGTTCAGCAGGGCGCTGCCTGGTGGTTCAATGATCACAACGAAGGTATGCGCGCACAGATGACATCTCTTGCGAACCTGTCTCTGCTCGGCAACTTCAACGGCATGCTGACCGACTCCCGTTCATTCCTCTCCTATCCGCGCCATGAGTACTTCCGCCGTATTCTCTGCGACCTGATCGGCGGCTGGGTAGAAAACGGCGAATATCCGGATGATGAGAAGGCTCTTAAGAAGATTGTACAGGGCATCAGCTACAATAATGCTGTGCGGTATTTCGGATTCAATCTGAAGACTGTTGAAGTATAAGCACTATCGTCTATCATCAGAAAAAGGCCGTCGCTTTTCGCGGCGGCCTTTTTTGTACGCTTTTATACGCTAATACCCGTTTTACCGGATAACTTCCCCTGTATACAATTCTCCTGTCTTCTTCACTCCGATCACAAACGGAAATTTTCCGAACTGCGTGCAGAGGTAATAATCCGGTTCCCGGTACTGGGTCAGCGCCGGGTCAAAAAAGTGTGCTCCGGCTTTCCGCAGCCTCTTTTTCGCCTGTTCCATGTCAAATGGTTTCCCGAGAACCTTCGCCTCAATGTACTCCGCGCAGATCCTGTCCTCATCTGCCGGTGTTAATCCCGCTTTGCCCATCGCCACTGTGGTCACGGTCGCCGGATTTTTTGCCCGGATATATGACACGATGGCATCGGCATTGACCAGGCTGCCGGTCACAATTTCATCTGCATGCACGGCATTGACAATCCCCTGCGTGCCGGCGCTTGTGGAGTGGATGACGATTCTGCCCTTCAGATCCGCGCCTTCCATCTCACACGGAGAATTTCCGTAGTCACAGCCCGGCACTTTCGCTCCGCCGCGCTCGCCGCACAGCAGCCAGTCCGGGTGCTCTCTTTTAAGAGTAAACGCATCCTCCAGACTTCCGATCGGATGGGTCTGTCTGACACCTGCCGCAAAAAGATACGCCTCCAGGGAAAATGCCCGGAACACGTCAATGACAACGGTAAGCCCCTCTGCTTTTTTTGCCCCTTCGATCAGTTCCCGTCTGACAAATTTCATCTCTCAAAATCCTCTCCGATCCGGCGCGGCTGAAACTTGTGCTGCCGGAAGCATGTAATCCTGAATGTCCGGCCGTCTGCCTGTCTGTATCCGGCTGCTTACCTTGCATTATATCGCTGCAAGGCGGCATTTTCTATTTCAAGCGCTCTTTCAATTCCCTTTTCTTCCAGTGTTTCAATAAAATCATCAAACTCATTCAAATCTACAGTGCCGAGAATAAACTGCAGCGTCATATCATCCCGGTACGCGTTGATTTCATTCATAATAGAAGAAAACTCAACACTTTCAGCCGCTGTCGGTGTGATCGGCGGAAGAAGGTGTTTTGAGGCATCCTGAACATACCATGTATCATTTGCTTTTTTCTGCCCGTCGTAAACGTAATACTGTTTCAGATACCGGAGATCCTGTACAAACGGTCCGTTATAATTTCCGCGGATATAGGCAGACATAGCCTGGGCAGCCGGAAGGCCGTCCGGATTTTTCAGGACTTCATCCGTATAGACCGGTTCTCCGTCCTGTACCGTGTAACTGACACCTTCCGTTCCGAAGTTGTAGTACATATGCCCTTCCTCACTGTATCCCCAGTCGAGCAACCTGGCAGCTGTCCCGTAATCCCTGCATCCTGTTGTGATGGCAACGCCCCCGTTTGAAGTCACCAGATTGTCCATCTGCCCCATCGCCGGTGTATCTCCTTTGACCAGCGTCGGTACCGGTGCAGGCTGCAGATTAAAGCCAGGATTGCTCTTCAGAGCTTCTGTCATCCACACCCCGGCGCGGCTTCCGGTCCATCCGGCCGACGCGCCGCTCTGGCCGCTCACCACCTTCGCGCTCACCTGATCCAGTTGCTGCGTCGCAATATCCGGATCGATCAGCCCCTCTTCATACCACTGGTGCATGGTTTCAAGAAATGCACGGTAGTTCTCCTCAGCAGGCCCGAAATGAACCTCCCCGTCGTCACCGACATAAAACGTCTTAACTGTGTTAAACGCATACTGAAAAGGAAGGGTTTCCGTCAGCTCCGACATATTGTATTCATAGGTGAAGGGGGCTGTACAGCCCTTCTTATCCCGGAAGGCCGTGAGCACCGTGTGCCATTCATCAATCGTCTCCGGCATGGAAAGTCCCAGCTCATCGAGCCAGTCCTGGCGGATCCACAGTCCGGAGGACAGAGTAAGATCCTGATCACCCCGGATAAAGGGAAACATATAGTAGTGCCCCTCATCGGTCTTGCACTGCCGGTCCACCTCCGGGTGGGACTCAAGATATGCTTTCAGATTCGGGCAGTATGCATCTATCACATCGTTAAGAGCAATGATTTTCCCGTCCGATATCGCTTTTTCCGGACCGCCCGGATATTGTGTCCAGGCATATTCCATCACATCCGGAAGATCCCCGCCTGCCATCAGCATGCTGAACTGTTCGTCAGTCTGTCCCGCCGGAGGGTGACGGAACACAATATTCACGCCGGTATTTTCCATCAGTCCCCGTGCAAACGGAGTATCCCCGAGATTCTGATAGAGAGCGGAGACATTGTCATTCAGCTCACACCAGTAGGTGACAGTCGGACCTCCGGGAATTGTCCCGCTGCCTTCTTCATCCTGCGCCCCGTTCCCGGCTGTCTGACTGCCTGCAGCATTACCTGTCTGTCCCGGAACGCTACATCCCGCAAAAAAGCCTGACGCCGCCAAAGCGGCAAGTGTCAGGGCTGCCCCGCGTTTCCCTTTCATTCCAACGCCTCCTGTCTTGCGTGCATCGCCCTGAACTGCCCCGGCGTGATCCCGGTTTCTTTTTTGAATACCCGGATCAGCGCGCCGCTGTCCCTGAATCCTGTCTGCTCGGCGATATTCACGACCGAATCGCCTCTGATGAGCAGTTCCTTTGCTTTTGCAATCCGTATGGAATTGATATACCCCAGCAGGCTCACGCCGGATTCTTTTTTAAAGAGGGAAGAAAGATAGGAAGGTGTCAGGTTGAAATGCAGCCCTGTCTGTGAGATATTCAGATCCGGATTCCCGTAGTTTTCCTGAATGTACCGGCACACCTCCTCGTACAGACGGCTGGACGGAGGATTCTCCCGGCTCTTCTCCCGGACGGCAGTGCACAGCTCTGAGAGCATGGACAGAACCGTCTCCCGGATCTCCTGTCCCCTCGCCTGCTCGACAGCATCATACCGCACGATCTTCCGGCTGCTGACACCTGCCTGCTGCGCTCCTTTGGCCATCGCCGAAAGAATGTCGAAAGCCAGATACCGGTTCATCACAGCCGGGATTCCCGCTTTTGGCCCCGTCTCTTCCGCTCTTTCAATACTTTCCCGCGCTTTTTCTTCATCACCGGACGCAACAAAAACGATCAGCCTGTTTTCATCTTCCATGCTGAAACGGTACCCGTCTCTGAGATCGCGGATCTCCCGGTACTGCAGAATATCGGAATCCTGACTGAGATAATCTGCTGTTTCCAGCGCCTCATGCCAGGAATAGTAAATGCCGGAAAGTCCCGGATGAATATTGCCCAGGGCCGCCGTGACACTCACTCCTGCCGCCTCTTCCATTTTCTGCAGGGTAAAAGCGATCTTCTCCAGAAGCTCATCCGTCACTTTTTCACTTTCTGATGCCATACTCACGATCGCCGCTTCATTTTCGCCGGCGTCTGTCATTTCCATGTCAAAAAAATCACCGGCGGCTTCCTGGAAAATATTGGCAATCATAAACTGAAGAAGATCAATCCGGAAGGTCTGGGAACCCTTCTTTTCATCCGGCGGACTGCAGTGAAACAGCACGCACAGATATCCCGGCCCTTTCAGATGATATCCGGATATATCCGGAAAGCTCTCACACGGCCGCTCCAGCAGAGAATACACCTGATACTTGTGAAGCCTCTGCCGGCTCAGGAACAATTCGTGCCGCGCCTGGTCCGAATTCTGTAAGATTTTCTGCAGGTAGATATTTACCTGCTCATACTCGTTTCCGGCTTTCACAGGGGCCTGAACGTCCTCCCTTGCGCCAAGACTCCTGACAAGTTCGTGGAGCGGATGGTAATTGCGGTTTGTGAGCCGGGCAGACAGGTACAGTCCGAAAAACATACAGATGAACAGACCTATCAGAGAGCAGATCTGGATTTCTCTGGCACCGGACTGTATCAGTGTCATCGGAACAATCAGAATATAGCGGTATCGTCCGTCATTTGCCATTTCTGTCAGTGCCGCATACTTTGTCCCGCCGGAATGCATATATTGAAAAATGCCTCTTTCCTGGAAAGCCATATCCGTCAATTCACTGCCGTCCATGTCTCCGGCCTGTGACAGGATATCGCCGGCTTCTGTAAGCACGCCGATCTGAATCGACGGATCGGACTGAAACTGAAGAAGTCTCTGATTCAGCAGGCTTTCATTCACAAGTATGGCAATTGTGGAATTGTTCCGGCTGTATGACGAAGAACTGTAATCGGATATCGTATTGCAGGAAAACAGCAGGCGGCGTGATCCGTCCGAAAAGCGGATCTGCAGCATATCCCCGGAATTCCTCTGTCCGGCCAGATATTCCCGGAGATTCTCTTCTGACAGATCCGAATCTTTCAGATACAGATCATAATACAGCTCCAGGCTCATATGACCGGTCGTGCCGATGACCGAGTCTGACTCTTTCATATACATAATGGCATCGCGAATAAATGGATACGTATACTGAATCTGTGACAGACTCCGGTTAGCCGCCACCAGAGTCATATGCTCTGTCGGACTGAAGGAGGTTCCGGCCAGCGTCAGAGATCTAAGGTTTTCATCGGTCAGCATTCTGGACTGGATCTGCCGTATTTCATCAAAATAGTCATCAAAATCAATCCGGACCTGCTCGAGCAGGGATCCGTACACCTTTTCCGACGAGCGCTCCATTGCCCGGTACGAGACCTTGTACAGAACCAGACAAAGCGCCAGCGGAATGAGCAGAACCAGTATATAAGAAAAGAACATTCTGAAGCGGACAGATTTCCTGTTTATTCGGATTGTCCTGTGCTTCCCCCGCATGTATGCCCCCAGTTTTTTCTGCCGTAGCAGATCTTTTGTTTCTATGTCTGCACTGATTTTACGCGCACCTGATTTCAGGCATTATAGCATGTCCGCCCTAAACCGGAAATACAGGAGATGCCAGAAAAGACCGGAAAGTCCGAAAAAACACCCGCAGGCTTTTTTCCAGGCCGCGGGTGTCAGATTACAATAAATTACATTTTTTCAGATTGCCGGATTCTTTCAT
>OMUP01000169.1 GCA_900314255.1 uncultured Lachnospiraceae bacterium
CGCATTGGTACAACAATATCCCAACTTAAGACTACTTTACCATTTTTGCACAATTTTGCAATATAAAGTTATTTATTGCTACTATTATATATACGGCTATGCTCAAAAACGTCACAGCTCCGGCCGGGCAGAGTCATCCCACCCGTCTTCTCTTCCGCATCACTAATCCGGCACTTCCCAAAGCAAGCATAAGACTGCCGAGAAGATACAGAAGGTTGGAACCAGGACCGCCGGTGGAAGGAAGTGCGACGCCGGGTTCGTTCTCGATCTGGAATCCAGCCGGGTCTGTTCCCCTTGCTTCAAGATACTGAACCAAAGTTGTACCGTCACCCGTTGTCGGTTCGATTGTCCCGTCTGTCTTAATCTCAAATTCGAAGATGCTTAGGGTGATGACATAACCATCCGGGGCTTTTGTTTCCTGGATCTGATATTTTCCAGGCAGGAGTCCTGTAAGAATGATTCCATCTGTAGATTTCACCTCAAATGGTCCATTTTTCTTTGCAGCTTCTCCATTCTCCCCGGCAACTTCCTCAAACTGATCATGTTCGAATCTTGTAAAAGAATCTTCGCCGTCAAGCTTTCTGGTTAGCTGGAATTTTGCACCTTTCAGCCCAGTCGTCGTTCCCTTCGCCACTTTGACAATCTTGAGATTATACGTGAGTTGTTTGTTGATAATCGTTCCGCCGCTTTCAGCGGTATCACTGTCCACTGCCTCGAATCCAGGCCATTTCCCGGTTTCCTGAACCGTATACGTGATCAGGGAGCCGTTATCGGAATACTTGGGAAGCTCCTTAAAATAAGCAGTCCAATCAGCGCCTTCATAATCTGCGGACTCCGGCACAGCACCGTCGGCTGTTTCATCCACACCATTCACCTCTACAGTATGAGAAGTCGGTTCGTTATCCGCGAGAAGTGTAAATGTCACCTTAACCTCCTCGCTGATCTCATGAGGTATGGCCGTTGCCTGAATCACATTGCCATCTTTGTCCTGCCAGACCTTGGTCGCCGTTATATCTACTGTCGGCAGGGTATTCTTGATCAGGAAGCCCTCGGGTAGAGTGCCGGACGTCTCTGAAACCTCCGAGACGGTCAGATTATCGTCCCCAACCTTTGCAGCAGTCTCTTCGACCGTGTACACAATCGCGGTCCCCGAAGCATTATACTTCGGCAGATTGGACCAAGTATATGTCCACGCTGTTCCTGTCAGGGTTACAACGCCGTCCGAAACAGTAATCGACTCAGCCGCTGTAAATGCATTGCCATCCGCGTCAGCCGTCACGGGATTTGTCCCGTCTGTCAGTCTTACAGATGCCGATGCATTCTGAATCTGCTCTGTAATGTCTGTTTCTCCGTTGAACCATTTCTTCTCAACAGAAGCCGTTACTGTCTCAAGCGTATTTGTTACTGTTGTTGTCTGGTTTTTATTATCACCTCGCCCAATTGTTATCTCCGGTGTTTCGCTGTAGCTGACTGTGTATTCATGATATTGTCCGGACTCAATCTTCTCACCGGAATCGTTCACCTCATAAATCCGATAGGTCTTTCCCACCGTAAGAGGAGTAAATTCCGCTGTCCCTGAACTGCTGCCCTGTCCAATCGATATCGTTTTGATCCAATCAGCATTTGAATCCGCAGGATCCTTTACGGCAATCCACTCATTTTCCACCTTTTCGTAGATCCCTACAGTAAAGGTCTCATTTTTAATGGCTGTATATGCCGCGTCAGCTTTTTTCAGTTCCTTAGTAACCGTCAGGCTGCCGACCTCAGTCTGCGCGTTCGTCACCGTCATCTCACCGTTCTTGTTCTCTCTAGTAGGTGTAAAATCCGCACCGGAATTGATTACCGTATACACGCCAAAGCTTGATTCGACACGATTCTCTCCGTCCATCTCAAACGCATAATACGTCGTGCCGATCACTAAATTCGTGAATACAGCCGCTTCCGTCGTTGCGCCTGCTACCACCTTAATGGTCTGAGCATCACCGATCTGTGTATAGGTATAGCTGCCCTCTTCACCCTCTCTGGTGAAAATAGCTACCCGGAACTCAGCCGGCTCTTCCGTTGTTCCGGCTTCTGTATCCGTCACACCGTTATACAGTACACTCTTATTAACCGTCAGCTGACCGGTTTCTGTCTTATTGTTTGTAATCTTGGCAGTCTTCTCAAGCTCGCCTCTCTTCAGCGTAAAGTTCTGGTTTTCATAAGAGACATTATACTCAAAACCATCGCCGACCGGGTTTCCTTCAGCATCAGTTTCTTTAAGCGTATAAGCCACGCCGGCTTTCAAACCAGTAAATTCTGCGATGCCGCTGCCATTGCTTACACTGATAGTCTTTACATCAGACACCTTCTCATCCGCCACAAACAGCGCCGCGTAGAAATCCTTTGCCTCAACCGTATCTGTTTCGCCGTTATATTTAAGCTCCTTTGTGACGTCAAGCTTGCCGGTAAGAGGTGTGTTATTGATGGTTGTAGTCGTGCCGGAAGTGCGGGTAGAGACATCAAACACATCTGCTAATGTCGGTGTCGTCTCCGCAGTCCATTCACCATCCGCCGTCTTAACCTTCGTCTCCGTCACACTGTAGGTGATTTCGGCTCCCGTACTGTCATAAACCGGAAGGTTATTCCAGGTTTTGCTCTCCTCACCCTTCTTTAAGGTAACGGCCGCTGTTTTGATGTCGCTGTCTTCCAGCAGCGAGGCAATTGTGTCATCTGTCCCAGAAGCGGAAATCGTGATCTCAACCTCAACGCCATCCGGAAGCGAAGTACTGCCGGCCCAGGTCTTTGTTACTGTACACTCCGTTGTCTTTACATTGTTGACCAGTTCCGCCGTTCCGGGAACCGAAGCATCACTTAATGTTACTTCCGTCCCGGATCCCGTGACGGTATAGACTCCATCCGACAGGGCTTTCACCGCTCCGCTTGAACCGCTGACAATCGGTTTTCCAGCTTCAGAATAAGCCTTATCCAGCTCATAAACATAGTAAGTGGCTAGATCAAGATCCTCTTCTGTAGCTTTTGCCGTACCTCCGCTTGAAACGGTAATACTTCCGGTTCTGACAGGGGTCTGCGCCGGATCAGCAGAAGCATCGTACGCTTCAGCATACACTGCATAGTAGAAGGTACCGGTAGCGGCGGTGTCTTTGATGCCATTTTTCTTGATGGTCTTGGTGATCTCAAGAGGACCCGTAACCACTTGATTTGTTACTGTTATCCTCCCCTGATTAGCAACTCCCGGATTATTATTTCCAGAGTATTCGACCAGAGTGAAGTCACTCGAAGGATCTTCTGTAATATAGTACAGCCAGTCTTTTCCGGCATCATCTTTTAGCGGGAACTTTTCACTTCCAAGCTGCCAGGTGACAGACAGATTCGGATAAGAAAGAGTTTTGGTTCTGTCCGGATCCCCATTGTTATTGAACGAAGCATCCTCAACAAGGTTCCTTACTACTGTTCCTCCCGATCCTGTTATGGTTGCTCCTCTCTGTATAATTCCCCAATGATCATTGGAGGTCCTCAACCAATCAGGTTCATGATAGAGAGTCGAAACCACTACATCTCCATTTACATTTGTCAATACCAACTGCTTCGACTTCGTTTTATTCTCTTCATCGATACTTGATATCGTATAGGAAATGCCATTATTAGATCCCGAAAGCTGGTTTCGCGCCCATACGTTATTTGCAATTGTTGTGCCGCCAACGGATATTGTATAGTTGAAATTATTATTTCCATTTGATTCAGCCCAACAATCATACCATTTTATAATAACTGTATCACCGGAAACAGTTTTAGTAGGTGTCTGAACAGTTTCTGTCGGCTGTTCACTCCAATTATACATTTTTATGCCAAAAGTGAACGACACATTATGATCCTCTGTTACTATCGACTCCACATAATGACGTCTGTTTAAATGTACAGTTGCTGTCTTTCCGGGGGCATTTACCGTATTCCCGTCCTGATTCTGCCATTTTTTCACAACGGTCAGCTCGCCCGGTCTCTCATTTGTGATTTCCGTGACTGGGGTCTCCGTCTCGTCTCCATTCACGACAATTTTAGAACCGGAGGGAGAATCCGGGTCGGCAATGATAACCTTATAGACGGTATTGTCCAGCGCATAACCTTCCGGTGCTTTTGTTTCCTTCATATAATAAGTGCCTAACGGCATATTATCGAAAGAAATCACTCCATCCGCACCGGATGTAACCACCATTCTTTTCCCGCTGCGATTTGTTTCTACTGTTGTACACTCTTCTTCCTTATAAAGAGTGAATTCCGCCCCCTCCAGAGGATGGTCCAGTGCGTCCGTCTTAGTAAATTCCGCATTCCCAAACTTCATTCCCGCTTTAGTGTTTATAAAGCTTACAAAGCTGATGTCATCAGCAACCGTCGTAAATGTCTCATCCGTGTAGTAGGTCTTCCTCAAGCCATATTCAGTATGTGTACTCCCGTCTGATGCGGTCTGCTGCCAGGACGTCACACCGGCCGCCATATAATAGATCGTTCCATCATAGGTTACCTGATCTTTAACAAATCCGCCGGCTTTTTTCTGTTCCTCACTAGCAGCCGCCCACGTAATTCCATCACCGTTCACTGCATCAGGGGGAACCACTTCCCGAATGATATACTTGTAAACAGAGCCATGATTGTCTGCCAGGGCATCCTGCTCAGTCGCGCTAATCTCCGCCGAACCGAAATTAATATTTCCGTCTTCGGATACACCAGTTGTATAAATGATCGCGTTTACCGTCTTATCTCCAACCGTTACCTGTCCGGATTCCTTTTTAGGGCTGGCCACGGTTCCGGCACCGCTCGAAGTACCGCCAACAGGCATAATAGCAGGCTGATTTAACGCCAGAGATTCCGACCCGTTTGTCCACCCACGTTCAACAAGCTTATACTTCGTTTTTCCGTTCTCATCCACTCCATCGGGAATCGATTCATACCGGCCTTCCAGTCCGATCATCTCAAACTGGAACTGATCTCTTGCCATTCTGCCGTTTTCGCCAAAGCCCTCATATGCCTTGTGGCCGGTGAAATCGGCTGTAGAGACAAGGTTATAGTGAATGTAGAGATTCGATTCACCGCCGCCTCGTTCCAGATAGAACATATCAAAGTTATGATATGTTCCGGCCTTAAAACGCTTGTGCGCCGATCCGGGAATTTCTTCCCATTCATCATCATTATACCTTCCGGCCGCTTTAAAAATGTCGTCCAGATATTTTGTTTCTTCAAATGATCCGGTATGAACGGCATCCTTCAAACCCGTTACAGTCACTGATCCGTCTGCAAAATTGATGTCAATCTCTGTTCTGTTGTGGATTCCGCCGCCGTCACCAACAAGCACGCCGTCGATATACAGCCAGGTATCATCGTCTCCCGAGAACTCAAACTGCATATCTTTATATTCGCCCTTTGGATTTAAAACCTGTCCATTTGCCGGCATCGAAAACTGGGTACTCATATGAAGACCAGACCAGAATATCTGATCTCCAAAGGGCCAGAAACCTTTCAATTCCGTATCATCAGTATCCGGCTGATTAGAGACAACAAAATTACCGTCATTCTGAATCTGAGCCTTAAAGTCACGGCTGTCATAGGTATAGTAGCCCTCCGGATCGACATAGAGCAGATGATTAACAGCGCCATAGCTGTCCTTGCCTTCATGAGCAGAACCATCAAATAGATAGGCCAGAGACTCACCGTCTGTACCAAGGTCATCATTCACTGTCAATTTAGGATATCCATTTACCAGAGTTCCCTCAACGATTCCCTGATTAGGATCCGCATCTTGTGTCCAGCCATTTAACCCTGAACCACCATCCACATCCTTCGTTACAGTGCTTTTTGTTCCATCAATTACTGTCCCGGCATTGGCTGGCGAAAACTTAAAAACATGACCTTTATTTATTCCTATATTGTTGCCTTTACCAAGAAGATGCCCTTGCCTCCAATTTTCCGGTACTTCTGCATCATTGTACCAATAGCCCTCGTTCCAGGATCGTGCATACGATCCATCGAAGTTATACCAGTCAAATTTCCAGAACTCTACATCGTCGTGTATATGCCCGGGCCACTGATCTCTTTTTGCCGTGGTTTTCGTATCTTCAGACACATAATAATTGAACAGTTCAAAAGTCGTTCCCTGCGGATTCGAAATAGTCTGCACCGTGCCATCGGAATTATGAACTGCATCGGACTGGGCATCCGTCACCTTGATGTAAAAAACTTCGCCACTCTTCATCGTGATCGTTAGAAGTTCTTCACTTGCAAATGGCTTAAGCGCAATTAATACCCAGTCAGGCGCTGAATAATGATGAACATTCATAGCCAGAATATTTCCCGGACGGATATTTGACGCATATTGAATGCTCAGGTTATATTTTTCTTTAAGTTCTCCTGCAAAAGCATCCTCTTCCAGCCTGCCATTCCAGAGATATTCGGGATTTGTAAACTCTACGTCAGCAATATTCTCGATAAAGAGATCTTCATCTTCTTTGTCAAGAATCTCAAACTTCTCAATAATCTCCTTAAAACTAGTGGAATCGCCGCCTTCAAGGCTAAAAGCATACTCCTTTCCATTTATCTCAAACAGGAAGTCTATCGTGTACGCGACCGAATAGACAGAAAACCCATCCGTCCTGAAAGAAAATGCCGTTTTATCTTCAGAATGACCGACCAGTTCCATCATTTCCGGTCCTTCTTCAGAGAAGTGGACAACCGTCGGAAGCTCTTCCGCATTATCAGGCACATCCATCAGGCGTATATTAACAAGCACCTCCGCCTGCGGCTCAATCTTCTCTTCTCCGTTCCAGATCTGAATGTCAAATAGTCTGATATATTGATTGTTGTTCTCAGGTCCATCCTTTTCCACTTCTTCAAAAACATCAGGGCCGGCGGCGCTTTCATCTGCCGCTGTAGATGTATCGGCATCATCCGCAGACGCACTGTACTCATCATAGTTAACTTCCGCCGTGTCCTTCACAGCATCTGTTGTTTTCCTACAGTATTCTTTATATTTCTCGTCTTCCGGCAGAATTTCCCTGATTCTCAACTCCGCCCCATCCGGGATCTTCGCGTCTTCCCCGTACGTCACGGTGATTTCATAGGTTTCCCCGCTGGCGGTGAGCACGGTCTTCTTGAGCTGCGCGTCGGTGACGCGGATGTTGAACACTTCGCCCGTGTTCATCGTGACGGTCAGCATTTCTTCGCTGGTAAACGGTTGCATGCTAATCAGAGCCCAGTCACCTGCCGCTGCCGTCTGCGCATTAATCTGTGCAATCTTTTCTTCTGTCAGCTCAGCACTATACTGCACCTCTAGCCCGTTTTCTTCCTTTATTCCTCCTACTGTACTTTCTTCTTCAACCTTCCCGACCCATACAAGCTCGGGACTGCTGAACACCACACTCTCCACATCCGCCACAAACTGTATCGTCGCCTCACTGACTTTTACGTTATTCAGTGTGAGTGCCGTTAGCTCCTGCGAATTTATACCAGAGACTTCCATTGGTTTTTCAACACCCGAATACCCTGTATTTTCAGTGCTTTCGGTGTTTTCCTGGGTGTTATTTTCCCCATTTTCATCCTGATTATCTATGCTCGGCACTTCCCTGGGCAAGTAGGCATCGTCATTTCCCCCCGTTTTTACGACTCCAAGCGCCTCAATAAGCTCCGAAAGGCTGATAAATCCGCCTCCCGGGAGTGAAAACTCGTACATCCGTCCATCCACTTCCCAGTGGAAGTCCACCGTGTATACCACAGCGTAGATAGAGAACTGTTCAGTTTCAAACTCAATGGCTGTCTTAGCGG
>OMUP01000156.1 GCA_900314255.1 uncultured Lachnospiraceae bacterium
GCATTTATCATCGCGGAAAGTCTGACCCGGTGCCAGATTCCGGTGTGCGTGAATTCTTTCTGCTCGATGAGTGGGTACACGATTTTCACGCAGCTGCGGGATTATGACCGGCCGGAGGACAACCGGCGGATTTTCCGCTACTTCACGTCCGGAAGCAACCGGGATGGTCTCGGGATCCGGATCGGAGCCGGCCAGATGGAAAGGCGCGCGGCGGACCGCAAGCTACTGATCGTGCTGAGCGACTGCCGGCCGAACGACGTCGTGAAGATTCACACGCAGAACGGGGCGCTGGAAAGCTACAACGGCGACGCGGGGATCAGAGACACGCAGGCGCAGGTTCACGCCGCCCGGATGGCGGGCGTGCAGGTCCTGTGCGTGTATATGGGCGATGACGCGGGGCTTTCGGACTGCGCGGCCATATACGGGCGGGGCTGCTTTGCGAGGATCCGGGATCTTTCTCTCTTCGCAGGAACCGTCGGAAGCCTGATTCGGGAGCAGCTGCGGAATTAAAGTAAGTAAAGACGGATTTGACGGAAATAAATAATTTAAAAAGCACATATTAGTTGACAAAAACAAGACCGTATGGTATCTCTATACCAAGGCGGACGAAGGCGTCTCCGGAGAAGACTGATTCCGGGGGCGCTTCTTTTTACAGGTGCGCGTGTGGCACGGACATTTGCCGTCTGTGGGTACACACCCGCCGGATACACAGGGAAAGCGCGGAGGCAGGGATGAGACAAAAGCAGATAAGCGAAAAAGAGTACAGGAAATATCTGGACGGCGTGAACAGCCGGGATCACGATGCCTGCGGCATCGGCGCGATTGTGAACATCGACGGGCATCAGGACACGGCGGTTGTCGACGATGCGCTCAAGATTGTCGAAAAGCTGGAACACCGCGCGGGCAAGGACGCCACGGGCAAGGTCGGTGACGGCGTCGGCATTCAGACGCAGGTTCCAGCGGAGTTTTTCGGCAAGGTGTGCCGGCAGGAAGGCTTTGAGGTCGGAAAGGCCGGGGACTTCGGCGTCGGGATGCTGTTCCTGCCGCAGAATACGATGCAGAGAACATTTGCCATGCGCAGAATGCAGGTTATTGCCGGCAAGGAGAATCTGCCGTTTCTGGGCTGGAGAAAGGTTCCGGTGAATCCGCAGATTCTGGGCAAACCGGCTCTTGACTGCATGCCGGAGATCTGGCAGTGCTTTGTCGGACGCCCGGAGGAGATTGCGCGCGGACTGGCTTTTGAGCAGCGTCTGTACGTGCTGCGCCGCGAGTTTGAGCAGTCCGGCGAGGACACATATGTCTGCTCCTTCTCTTCCCGTACGATTGTATACAAGGGCATGTTCCTGGTGAGCCAGCTGCGCCGGTTCTATTCGGATCTGACGGACCCGGACTACAAGTCGGCCATCGCGATCGTGCACTCCCGGTTCTCGACGAACACGACGCCGTCCTGGGAGAGAGCGCATCCGTACCGGTTTATCGCCCACAACGGCGAGATCAACACCATCCGCGGCAACATCGACCGTATGCTGGCCCGCGAAGAGACGATGCAGAGTTCGGTATTTGCCGGCGAGATCGAGAAGGTGTACCCGGTTGTCAACAAGACCGGCTCGGACTCGGCGATGCTGGACAACACGCTGGAGTTTCTGTATATGAACGGGATTCCGCTTCCGCTGGCGCTGATGATCACGATTCCGGAGCCGTGGAAGCACAATGATGACATGGATCGTGACCGCAGGGATTTCTATCATTACTATGCGACGATGATGGAGCCCTGGGACGGACCGGCGGCGATTCTGGCGTCTGACGGCGAGATTCTGGCCGCGACGCTCGACCGCAACGGCCTGCGGCCGTCCCGCTATTATCTGACGGATGACGGCCGTCTGATACTCAGTTCTGAGGTCGGGGTTCTTCCGATCGGGCCGGAGCACATCATCCGCAAGAGCCGTCTGGCGCCGGGCCGCATTCTGCTGGTCGACACGAAGCAGAAGCGGATCATCTCGGACGCCGAGTGCAAGCAGATGTATTCCCGCCGCCAGCCGTACGGCGAATGGCTGAACCGTCAGATGCTGCATCTGTCGGAACTTAAGATTCCGAACAAGAAGGTGCCGGGGCACACGCAGGCGATGCGCAACGCGCTCTACAAAGCCTTCGGCTATACCTATGAGGATATGAAGAGCATCATCCTGCCCATGGCGGAAAATGGAGTCGAGCCGACCGTCTCGATGGGCCACGATGTTCCGCTGGCGGCGCTCTCGAAGAAGCATCAGCTGCTTTTCAATTATTTCAAGCAGCTGTTCGCGCAGGTGACCAACCCGCCGATCGACTCGCTGCGCGAAAAAATCGTGACGGATACGACCATTTATCTGGGGTCTGACGGCGATCTGCTCAATGAAAAGAGCGAGAACTGCCGCGTTCTGGAGATCAATGATCCGATCCTGACCGGCGTCGATCTGATGAAGATCCGCGAGCTGAACGAGCCGGGCTTCAAGACCTGCACGGTTTCCATGCTCTACTACGCGAGCACGTCGCTGGAGGCGGCTGTGACGCAGCTGACCGTGTCGGTCGACCGGGCGATCGCAGAAGGCAATAACATCATCATTCTGAGCGACCGGGGCGTGGACGAGAACCACATGGCGATCCCGTCGCTGCTGGCGGTTTCCGCAGTCGAGCAGCATCTTGTCCTGACCCGCCGCCGCACGAGCATTTCGCTGGTGCTGGAGAGCGGCGAGCCGCGGGATGTCCATCAGGTGGCCTGCCTGCTGGGCTTCGGTGTGCGGGCTGTGCAGCCGTATCTGGCGCACGAGTGCATCGCCGAGATGATTGACAACGGTCTGCTTGACAAGGACTATCACACGGCGATCGCCGACTACAACAAGGCACTGCTGTCCGGCGTCGTGAAGACGGCGGCCAAGATGGGCATTTCCACCCTGCAGTCCTACCAGTCGGCGCGCATTTTCGAGGCTGTGGGCCTGAACCGCAGCGTCATTGACAAATACTTCGCCGGCGTCGTTTCCAGAGCCGGCGGTATCGGGATCAAAGAGATCGGCGAGGGCGTCATGGAGCGCCACGAGCACGCATTTGACCCGCTGGGGCTTTCCACGGATCAGCAGCCGGACAGCCCGGGCTTCCACTATCTGAGAAGCGGCGAGGACAAGGAAGATCACCTGTACACGCCGGAGACGATCGTGCTGCTGCAGAGAGCGGTGCGCGACGGCAGCTACGAGGAATTCAAGGAGTACACGAAGCTGGTCGACGCCGCATCCCGGCCGCACACACTGCGGGCTCTGCTGGGCTTCAAGGCGCAGAACAAGCCGATCCCGATCGGGGAAGTCGAGCCGGTGAGCGAGATTGTAAAGCGTTTCCAGACCGGCGCCATGTCCTACGGCGCCCTCTCCGAGGAGGCGCACGAGACGCTGGCCATCGCCATGAACACGCTGGGAGGCTTAAGCAACACCGGCGAAGGCGGCGAGGACGAGAGCCGCTTCGGGACGATTAAGAACAGTGCCATCAAGCAGGTCGCATCGGCCCGTTTCGGTGTCACGAGTGCATATCTGAACAGTGCCAGAGAAATCCAGATCAAGATGGCACAGGGCGCGAAGCCGGGCGAAGGCGGGCATCTCCCGGGCCGCAAGGTCTATCCGTGGGTTGCGAAGGTCCGCTGCTCGACACCGGGCGTTTCGCTGATCTCCCCGCCGCCGCACCACGACATTTACTCTATCGAGGATCTGGCAGAGCTGATCTATGATCTGAAAAATGCCAACCGTGACGCGAAGATCTCCGTGAAGCTTGTGTCTGAGGCGGGCGTCGGGACCATTGCGTCCGGCGTTGCCAAGGCCGGCGCGCAGGTGATCCTGATCTCCGGATATGACGGCGGCACGGGCGCGGCTCCGTACTCTTCGATTCACAATGCGGGCCTTCCGTGGGAGCTGGGCATCTCCGAGGCGCACCGCAGCCTGATCGAAAACGGCCTGCGCGACCGGGTGGCGCTGGAGACGGACGGCAAGCTGATGAGCGGACGCGACGTCGCCATCGCGGCACTGCTGGGCGCGGAAGAATTTTCCTTCGGCACGGCGCCGCTTGTGTGCCTCGGCTGCATGATGATGCGCGTGTGCAGCAAAAACACCTGCCCGGCCGGCATCGCAACCCAGAACGAAGTGCTGCGCAGGCGCTTCTCGGGCAAGCCGGAGTATGTGATCAACTTCATGAAATTTGTCGCGCAGGATCTGCGCGAAATCATGGCAAATCTGGGCTTCCGCACGATCGATGAGATGGTGGGACGCACAGACTGCCTGATCAAGCGGGAGAATCTCATTACCGACCGCGCGGAGATGATGGATGTCACGTCGCTTCTGAACCAGGAGCTGGTATCGGCGCCGAAGCGGCACTTCGACCCGAAAGCAGTGTACAACTTCCATCTGGAGAAGACGCCGGACGAGAGCCGGCTTCTGCCGTGGTTCAGGAAGTCAGCGGACGCATTTGACGCGGCCAAGAAAGAGGGCGAGGAAGAGGCTAGAGAGGCGGCCGAGAAATCAGGCATCGTCAACATCGCTTCGGTGCGCTACAATCTGCCGAAGTTCACGACCAGCCTCAAGGTTTCCAGCACCGACCGTGCGCTGGGGACGATCCTGGGCAGCGAGGTCACGAGGCGCTACCGCGGCAGTCTGCCGGATGACACATTTACCGTGGAAGCAGAAGGCGGCGGCGGACAGAGCTTCGGCGCCTTTATCCCGAAGGGCCTGACGATCCGCCTGACGGGCGACGCCAACGACGGTTTCGGCAAAGGCCTTTCCGGCGGGCGGCTCGTTCTGGTTCCGCCGGCATCCTCGCCGTTCAAGGCCGAGGAGAACATTATTGCCGGCAACGTGGCCCTGTACGGGGCAACAAGCGGCGCGGCGTTCATCCGCGGCGTCGTGGGCGAGCGGTTCCTCGTGCGCAATTCCGGCGTCATTGCGGTGGCGGAAGGCTGCGGCGACCATGGCTGCGAGTACATGACCGGCGGCACGGCTGTGATTCTGGGACCGACTGGCAAGAACTTCGCGGCCGGCATGTCCGGCGGCACGGCGTATGTGCTGGATCAGA
>OMUP01000120.1 GCA_900314255.1 uncultured Lachnospiraceae bacterium
AGCAATTGCGGCACCTATGGCAAAGAACGGCGCCAAGGCGGACGTGATCGTGCCCAACCTTACGGAAGCCGCCTTCCTTCTGGACATCCCCTGCCCGCCGTCGGACTGTTCCAAGGAAACCATGAAGGAGATCCTCAAAAGGCTGGCAGACCGGGGCACCCGCCGGGTCGTCATCACCGGTTATACATCGAGCGACGATACACTGGGAGCCATCTCTTACGACGCGAAGGAAAACGAATTCTTTGTTTATGAAAGAAAGCGTTATCCCCAGATGTTCCATGGGACGGGGGATATTTTTGCCAGCGTCCTGATGGGCGCCTTGAGCCGGGGAGAATCCTTTGAAGACGCAGTCTGCCTGTCTGTGGATTTTGTAGCAGAGTGCATCCGCAAGACGTTGGCGGAAAAGGATTATAACTGGTATGGCGTGAACTTTGAGCAGGCCATCCCCTGGCTGGTAAAGCGCCTGCGGATAGAATAAATGAGCCAATTCCCCTGTCACAAACAGCAGGAAGACATTGCGGTGAAACGCCTTCGGACAGGATAAAAGAAGCCGGTGAAATAAAAAAGAAGGCGCAGATAAAGATGGATATAAAAAGAAACAAGGCCGGTGCTAAAACATCGGCCTTGTTTTTTTGGAGGCAATGGCAATGCCTGTATGAGGGCTGTTTATTTGATGTTGACTGCTGCGGCGAAAGCGTCTGCCATGGCGGTTTCGATATTGCCTACATGCCCGCAGTCCCCGATGGATACAAAGCGGGGTGCGCAGTCACGGAATCTTTCCGCTTCGTCCATGCAGGGGCGCATGCCGGCTGCCAGGACCAGGGTATCTGCCTTCAAGGTCTCTTCCGAGCCGTCTTTTGTCTTCATGGTGACGCTGCCCGGGGCGATCTTTTCGCAGGTGCACTCGGTGCGGACAGTGATCTTTCCGGTAAGGCCCATCTGGCGGATCAGCTCGTCACGCAGGGTGACGGAAGCATCCGGAGCCAGGGCGTCCTTCATCTCCACGATGGTGACGTTCCTGCCGGCCTCTGCCAGGTACAGGGAAGTCTCGCAGCCTACCTGCCCGCCGCCGATCATGATGACGTCTTTTCCGACTTTCTCCTCTTCGTGGCCGTATACAGCGGTAGCTTCTACGACGCCGCTTTCCTTAAGGCCGGGGATTGGTGGATATGCAGCATGTGCTCCGACAGCGGCGATTACCCAGTCATAGCCTTCCTTTTTCAGCTCTTCCGGATCTGCTGCCGTATTGAGCCTCAGGTCTTTGATATGCTTCTGGGTCTGGTAAGCCATAAATTTCTGGAATTTCTTGATGCTGTATTTAAAGGAAGCATAGTCTGCAAAATCCAGCTGTCCTCCTAAATGGTCGCCCTTTTCAAACAAGGTTACCTGGTGTCCTTTCAGGTTGGCAACCAGGGCGGCTTCCATGCCGGCGGTGCCGCCTCCGATGATGGCTACCTTCTTCGGGTCTTTTGCTTTTTCATCCCAGCCTACGACCCTGGTCTCTTTCCCGATAATCGGGTTTACAGAGCAGACATAGTGGGTTTCAAAGCAGGCACTGTCATGGCAGCGCAGGCATTTGATACACGGCACGATGTCTTCCGGCCTGTGCTCGTATGCTTTCTGGGGGACATTGGGATCGGCGATCATGCCACGGCCGATGGAGATCACGTCTGCTTTTCCCTCTGCCAGGACTTTCTCTGCCTGGTCCAGGTTCTGGAAACCGCCTACGGTTACCACCGGGATATGGATTTTACCGCTCTTCTTAAAGGCTTCGGCCACGTCCACGTTGGGGATTTCCGGCAGGAAGCTGGTAGGATGCACCCTGCACATTCCGCCAGGAGTCAGAAGGTTTCCGGCGGAACAGTGGATCAGGTCGATCTTGTCCTGGATCATTTCCACAAAACGGATGGCCTCATCCGTGGTAATGCCGCCCTCGATCTTTTCGCTGCCGCTGATACGCAGCTCGATGAGGATCTTACGGCCGACCCTTTCACGGATCCGGTCCAATACCATGATGGGGAAGCGCGCGCGGTTCTCCAGCAGCGGCCCGCCGTATTCATCGGTACGGGTATTGGTTTTCGGGGACAGGAACTGGCCGAATACCAGGCCGTGCCCATAATGGAGCATGATGCTGTCCGCGCCTACGGATGCCAGCTTTTCTACGACTTCTGCGTAGCAGTTGGCAGCATAGTCCATATATTCTACCGGGCATTCTTCCGTTTTGATAAACGGGATGATGCAGGGCAGGCCTTTGACTGCAGCATATGGCTTGTCAAAATAAGGCGTCCCAACTTCAAAGCAGATCTTGGACCCGAAGAAATGGATCCGGTCGATCATCTGGTGGATATAATACAGGTTGTGCTTTTTACGGATGTCCCAGTTGGTATGCTCATCATCTTCCTGGTTCGGGAAAACGGAAACGCCACCTACCGTTACGGAAGCCGCGCCTCCCCTTGCCCTTGCGGCATAGGATTCAATGACTTCATTGGTGGGATAATGCTGCACCCCCTGCAGGGAATGAAGCGTCATCGGCGGTGTAAAAATACGGTTCCGGTAAACGACATTGCCCACGCGCAGCGGGGACAAAAGATGTGGATAGTACTGGTTCATGTTAACCCCCTCCTTGAACTGCCCTTATGGCGCCTCCCACAGTAGTTCCGGGATGTCCCGGATGGAATTTCCCGGACGGGATGTCTCGGATGGGATGTCCCTGGTGGGATTTTCCTGCTGCTGTGTGCCCTTTGCCGCCGTCCTCCCCGGCAGCGGCAAAGGAAACGCCTTTATAGGCATCACTTTACATTCTGCCTTCATATTAGCACTACTTTATAAGGCTGGCAATTTCGTTTTGTGCATTATACCTAAATAATATAGTATTT
>OMUP01000121.1 GCA_900314255.1 uncultured Lachnospiraceae bacterium
TTAATGAAAAGCGGAAAATTAACCTTTCCCTGACCGACCGGAACTTCCTCGCCGAGATCATGCCCATCAACCGGATACAAACCATCTTTTCCGTGAATATTGCGAACATACTTGCCGATTGTATCCAGTGCATCAACCGGATTGGCTTTTCCGTACAGAATCAGATTGGCAGGATCCAGATTTACACCGATATTGTCCATGCCAAGGTCTTGAATAGCCCGCAGCAGTGTCGTCGGAGTTTCCTGTCCCGTCTCAAACAGGAAATACTGTCCGTTCTCCTTACATTTTTCGGCAACCTTTTTGACTGCGGCAAGAACCCCGTGATAGTTCGGATCATATGGATTTTCCGGCATATACCCGACATGCGTAACGAGGTCTGTCGTATGAATCGCTTTGGCAAAATCCGATCCTTCCATCAGCGTCTGAATACGCTGAAAGCGGTACGCCACAGGAACAAGTCCCAGGGTTTCCTGCCCCTCATACAGATTCCAGACACATGGGCCTTCCCATCCACACCAGAAAGCCGTGATATCCGTATGGTACTTATCGGCAGCTTCATTAACTTCATCTGCTTTTTTCTGGTCTTTCAGGACCCTTCTGTCCCAACAGACAACCTGACAGCTGTGCATCCCCATGTCTGTCAGTTCTTTGAACTTTGCATCAATATCGGCTTCTTCATCAATGATAACAATGCATCCGACTCTCATAATATTCCTTTCTCTGATATGGCAATCAGCCCTTTACGGCTCCGGAAGTCGCTCCGCTAATAATGTATTTCTGCATGAAAATGAAGAAAATCAGACTCGGGACCATACTCATTACAGTGCCCGGAAGTGCATGGGACCAGTCAGACGTCTGCGCCGAAAACTTCATATACAGCGCATTCTGCATGTTAATAGCTGCCTCATTCGACCCTACAACAAGTTGGTTGGTAATGACATCATTCCAGGTCGCGAGAGCATCCAGAACCACAACGGTAGTCAGAATCGGGACCAGCAGCGGCAGAACAATTGAGAAATACGTTCTTACCTTACCTGCTCCGTCAATATAGGCACTCTCCTCCAATTCAATCGGAATTGTATTGATGTACCCATGGATCATAAACACCGCAAGCGGCATGCACAGCCCCGCTGACACAAGAATATAACCGGTTTTTGTGTTATTCAGTCCGATATTTCCCAGAATTCTCGTCAGAGAAATCATGTAGGACTGAAACGGAACCATAATCGGAAGAATAATCAGGCTGAACGCAATACGGCAGCGGCGTTCCTTTTTATGACGTTCCAGATAATATGCCGCCAGGGGAGCGAGCAGCACAACGATCAACACCGTGCAAACCGTGTAAAGAAGTGTATTTGCAATGAGCTTGGGAAATCCAAACTTCGTCCACGTCTCAGCATAATACGAAAAATCGAGCTTTTTCGGCAGTTCCAGGAAATGATTCAGGATTTCCGAGTCCGATTTGAATGAATTGATAAAAATCAGAATCAGCGGAAACAGCCATAATATCGAAATAATAAGTGTTATAACAGTACCTTTGGTTAATCTTGAACGTTCCATTACAGCTCTACCTCCTGCTTCTTTGTAACTCTCATCTGAATTCCTGTCACAATCAGGATAAATGCAACAAAGATAAGAGATTTTGCGGTTGCGGTGCCACAATGATTATTGGTAAAGGCCTCTTTATAAATATTATACGCGACTGACACTGTAGAATTAACCGGACCGCCTTTTGTAAATACCATGATAATGTCAAAGAGTTTGAATCCAAATGTAAGCGATGTCAGGAAACAGATTGACACGGATGGCATAATCAGGGGAAACATTACCTTCCAGAATGCTTTCCAGCGGTTGGCGCCGTCAATTTTTGCGGCCTCCATATAATCCCGGGGAACCGATACGATGCCGGCAATGTAGTTGATCATATAGAATCCGACATTCTCCCAAACCGTAATTACAACGAGAACAATAAATGCCAGATTTGGTTTGCCCAGCCAGCTCATTCCGAAAAATGACCATCCTGTCGATTCATACAGACTGTCGAAAGCAGGTCCGAGTATGAATTCCCAGATCAGGCTGATTGCAGTAAGCGAAATAATGTACGGGATGTAATAGAATGCCCGTCCCACCTGTGCAAACCGGTTCTCTTTCGATAGTGCCAATGCAATGGCCAGCGAAATCGCATTTACTATGATTACATAGAAAAAGGTGAATCTGAGTGTAAACCACCAGCTGGTCCAATATGTCTTGTCAGAGGTGAATATCTTGCGGAAATTCTCAAGTCCGACAAACGTAAGATTTTTACTGATTCCATTCCAGTCAAAAACAGAATAATAAATATTCATAACAAATGGAATGTCTGTCGCAAAGAGCACAAATGCCAGAGCCGGCACAACGAAAATGATAAACATCAATGTTTCTTTTCTTTTTTTGCCCTTTTTGCTGTGCACTCTGACAGGTTTCTTTTCGTTGTCCATACTCATCGTCCTTTACAGGAAGAGCGGAGAAACCTATCATCCTTGTCCCTCCGCTCCTGTATACCGTTACAACTTCTTATCGCTCACGGTCTCTTATCCCTGTGAGCTGAAATACTCCTGGAATGCCTGCGTCACATCATCAGCCGTATAATTGCCGAGCAGATATCCCTGAATGTACGGTCCCACCGTATCCGAGAAGCTGCTGCCTGCAATCGTGTGGATCCATCCGTTTGTCTTTCCAGCCTGGATATATGTCTGAGAATCCTTCGGAAGGTCACCGCTCGGTGACATTTCTGTGTGCGTATTGGATGCCGGAACTGCATCGACTCCTTCTGTCATCCACTTGACGCCCTGTTCGGAAGTCAGCACATACTCACAGAATTCCTTGGCAAGATCCAGATTTGGAGAATCCTTGTAGACCATATACAGCCAGCCTACGGACGAGAGCACAGTAGCGTCATCTGCGCTGTCGCCGACCGGAACCGGAAGAAATGCCAGCTTTGCATCCGGATTCATCTTCGTGTAATTTGCCTGTGCCCAGTCACCCATGTGGATGATCGCTGCTTCACCGTTAGCAAGTTCATTCTCTGAAGACTCCCATCCGGTCTCAATAATCTTATCCGAATCATATTTCTTGATAA
>OMUP01000122.1 GCA_900314255.1 uncultured Lachnospiraceae bacterium
AATTCCAGAAAACCGGTTCTCTTCCCGGATATTACCTATTCATTCTATCCGGTCTGGGCCGAGCTGTACCGCATTCCGTATGACACCCAGCCGCTTGACGCAGATTTCAGGATCGTTCCGGCTGACTACATCGGCAGAGACAACGGCGGCATCGTATTTCCGAACCCAAATGCTCCGACCGGCGTTTTCCTCGGAGTTGATGCCGTGGAGGAAATCGTGAAGGCCAATCCCGACAGCGTCGTCATCGTGGACGAGGCATACATCGACTTCGGCGGCATTTCTGCGCTTCCGCTCATTGACAAATATGACAATCTGCTGGTTGTACAGACTTTTTCCAAATCCAGGAGCATGGCCGGCATGCGGATCGGCTTCGCATTCGGCAGCCGGGATCTTATCAAGGCATTGGAGGATGTGAAGTTCTCCTTTAATTCCTACACGATGAACGCGGCAGCGCTTACAATGGGAGCTGCGGCCGTGAAGGACAGGGAATATTTCAATTCCTGCTGCGGGAAGATTGTGAAGACACGGGAGGAAAGCAAGAAGAGACTGAAAGAGCTCGGCTTCACGTTCCCGGACTCAAAAACCAACTTTATCTTCGCGAAGCACCGGAATGTGCCGGCGGCATGGCTGTTCGAGGAACTGAAGAAGAGAAAGATCTTTGTGCGTTACTTCCCGCAGAAGCGCATTGACAATTATCTGCGCATCACCGTCGGAACAGATGAGCAGATGGATGCACTGATGCAGGCGCTCAGGGAGCTGATTGATGGCTATACCCTTTGAACACCGGAATTTTCAGAAAGAACTTGATGCTCTGATAAAGCAGCTGCAGGAGGAGAACCGGGTCCCGACTCTGCTTCTGCACGCCTGCTGCGCGCCATGCTCTAGCTACTGCATCGAGTATCTCTCGGAGTATTTTCACATTACCGTTTTTTACTACAATCCCAACATTACTTCTTCTGCGGAATATCAGAAACGGGTGAGCGAAGAAAAGCGGTTTATCCGCGAATTCCCCGTGAAGTATCCGGTATCGGTGATTGAAGGAAAATACGAGCCGGAGCGTTTTGAGAAAATGGCGGAGGGACTGCAGGACGAGCCGGAGGGAGGCGCCAGGTGTGTGAAGTGCTACCGGCTGCGCCTGGAAGAGACAGCCCGGCTGGCAAAGGAAAAGAACTTCGACTACTTCACGACGACCCTGAGTATCAGTCCGCTCAAGAAATCGGCGGTTCTGAATGCCATCGGACAGGCTCTTGAGAAGGAATACGGTGTCGCGTATCTGTACAGTGATTTCAAAAAGAAAAACGGGTACCGGCGTTCGGTTGAGCTTTCACACGAATACGGGCTGTACCGTCAGAATTACTGCGGCTGCCGTTTTTCCGTGCGGGACGGGAACCATTAAAAAAGTCTGAAAAATGGCGGGAAAGCCGCATTTGCCGCGGGTTCACCTTGAACTTGAAGAATTCTCCTGATAAAATAATGGCAGTATTTGATTCGTATCAGACAAGAAATTGAGGAGGATTCTGCACATGAGCAGACGTCATTCTGTATTCAAGACAGTTGTCGGACTGGCCGCTGCAGCCGGCGCCGCAAAGGTCGGTTACGACCAGTATAAGAAGACAAAGGAAAAGTTCGCAAAGCAGGAACAGGAGAGCGAAAACGAGCTGATCCGCAAGTACAACACGCTCTTTGAGCGCCGCGTGGTCGAAGCGGATGAAGAGACGTTCCAGGGCTGCGAAATCAATGCGGTCGGATCGCATTTTATCCTGGACCTGGGCAAATCGGTTTTCACCAAGGATGTGTACATCAGCCTTTCCGCCAAGGGAAGCAGTGTGAAGATCATTCTTCCGCAGAATGTCGGTGCTCAGTGTGACATCACGAGAACAGCCAGTGTCGTTCAGAACTTTGCCGAAGACACAGCGGAAGAGTATGACTGCCGGGTATTCGTCATCGGCGATGCGATCGGCAGCCGCATCGAGGTTATTCCGATGAGCTTTTACGCTGACGACGACTTCGACGAAGAAGATGAGCCGAAGGCGGAAGAATCCGGAACCGAACAGGAAGCAGCGCCGGAAGAAAACAAGCCGCAGGAGCAGGAAACCGGGAAGGCAGAAGAGACAGAAGATAAGGATGAAGCTGCCGGATCCGAAGAAACGACAGAGGCTCCGGAGGCGAAGGAACCGGAAGAAGATGAAGGCGAGGAAATCCCGATTTCAGGTGACAGCAGCGATGACCTCGAAGTCGATGAAGTCGACAAGGACTAAAACCTTAAGGCCCCGGGATCCGGATACGGATTCCGGGACTTTTTTGACAGAAAGGACAGCAGGCGCCAGCTGCGCGCAAAAGGAGACAGGTATGAAACTGATGATAGCTTCGGATATTCATGGATCGGCGTTTTACTGCCGTAAAATGCTCGCGGCGATGGAGCAGGAGAAACCGGACAAACTGATTCTGCTTGGCGACATTCTGTATCACGGCCCGAGAAATGACCTGCCGGAAGAGTACGCACCCAAGAAAGTCATCGCCATGCTCAATCCGCTGCGGGACAAGATTCTTTGCATCCGCGGAAACTGCGATACAGAAGTGGACCAGATGGTACTGGATTTCAGCGTTCTCTCCGAACAGGCCATTCTTTTTGTCAACGGAAAAACGCTGGTTCTCAAGCACGGACACAGACTGAGCGGCATCGATCTTCCGCCGGTTGAGCCGGGTGAATATCTTGTCTGCGGGCACACCCATGTGCCGAAGATGGAGATGCGTGAAGGCGGCTACTGGTACATCAATCCCGGATCCGTTTCGCTTCCCAAGGAGAACAGCCCGCACAGCTACTGTATCTTCGAAGATCATTTCGTCTGGAAGGATCTCGATGGGGAGGTGTTCATGGAGGAAACAGCTGTTTCGTGATAAATTTTCGCGATTGTTTATCGTAGTTTAATTGCATTTGCATGGCGCGGCGGATACAGTAGAGAAAGAAAAAGATTTTCTCTCAGGAGAGTTTGAGCTATGAACCGTATTCGCCAGAAAATGCAGCAATTTATGTACGGCCGCAACGGGGCCGATGACCTGAGCCGGGTCAGCCTCTGGATCGCCCTGATCCTGATGATTATTTCGATCTTCTCAAATAACATCGTGTACCTGATCGGAATGATATTTCTGTTTTACAGTATATTCCGCATGTATTCGAGGAATATCGGCGCGAGAAGAGCGGAAAATGACAAGTTCCTGTATTTCTGTTCCCAGACAGGCAGCAGCTTCCGCAGGTTCTGCGCCCGTATGGCGGACCGCAGAACGCACCGGATCTTCCGCTGCCCGAACTGCAGACAAAAAATCCGGGTGCCGAAGGGAAAAGGCAACATCATGATCCGCTGCCCGAAGTGCGGAATCGAATTCCGGAAACACACCTGAATAACACCGGAAAAACCGGCTTTGAAAAGGACTGCCCCTCAAAACAAATGCGGGCGGCCCTTTTTTAGCGCATATTAGCGCATAAGCCAGTGCCGAAGCAGAGAGCCATTCGGCGTGCTTGCATGCCGGAATGGCTCCCCGCTTCAGGCACGGTAACGGAAACCCGCATGAAGCGACGCGTAGGCGGCGCGGGAATGCGGGTTTTCGTTAGCAGCGCGGGAGCACGAAGTGCGCAGCGCTGCGTGGCTTATGCGCGAAGGGTAGCCAGCCGTTTTCGTGAAGCTGTTTTCTCGATGGCAAACGTGTTAGAATAGCAATGAGTATACTAAACGAAACAATAAGGAAACGGATATCATGAGAAAAGAAATGATGAAAAGAGCCGCAGGTCTCGTTCTGGCGGCGGTGCTGGGGGCTGGCACTCTGTCAGGCTGCGGTGTTTCACTTGTGCCGGACTGGGAACAGGCAGCCGGCAATGCCAACAGTATCACATACGAAGGGATACAGGGTAAAACAGGGTCCGGGACGGCAGCGACACCTGCTGCACAGACCACGGAGGTCGCGCAGACGACGATAGCGGCGGAAAGTACGACGGCGGCTCAGACAGAGACAGCTCAGAGCGGCGGGCGGCAGATTCACGAGCCGGAAATTACGGATGCGATCCGGGCACTTGACAATACATCCGTCGGCACCGGCGCGAATACCGATGACCGGGACGAGAACAACGTTCCGAACGGGTACAAGTATTATCAGAACCGCTGGGGGAGCGACTACAATGCCATATGGCTGGGTGACACAAACCAGAAGACAATTTACCTCACTTTTGATGTAGGATACGATGAAGGCAATGCAGTGAAGATCCTGGATACCCTGGCTGAAAAGAATGTAAAAGCTACATTCTTTGTGACACAGGCACTGGTGGATAGTGAACCGGATACGCTGAAGCGGATGATCAATGAAGGCCATACGGTCGGCAATCACACGATCAGCCATCCGTCCGCCGGAGAACCGTCTTTGTCGCTGGAGGAACAGGTGAACGATATTCTGCCGCTTGAAGAGCAGGTGTATAATGAAACCGGCTATGAGATGCGCTATTTCCGCTATCCGGAAGGCACCTTCTCCGACCAGAGCCTTGCACTATTGAACGCGATGGGATTTACCTGCGTATTCTGGAGCTTTTCCTACAAGGACTGGGATACAGCAAATCAGCCGGATCAGACACAGGCACTGAATGAGATGGTTACGCAGCTGCATCCTGGCGCTGTATATCTGCTTCACGCAGTATCCGATACGAACACGGCGGTTCTCGGCAGCCTGATCGACGCTGCAAGAGAGCAGGGATATACATTCGCAGCATTCGGAAATGACAACCGGTATTGAGAATCGAAGAAAGGCTGGAAATGAAAAATTTACGAGCAATTAAGCAGCTTATGGCGGCGGGAACTGTCTGCCTGAGCGTTATGACAGCGGCTGGCTGCACGGTCCGGGCTGTCCCGAGCCCGAGTGTGGCGGCGGCTTCTGCCAATTCTATATTATCCGGTACGTCGTCGGTTTCCGGGATCACCGGCCTGGCTGGTGAAACCACACAGACGACGACGGCAGCAGCGGAAGAAATCACAACAGCTGCTTCGGTCCGGAAGATATCGAGCATTGAGATAACGGATGATATT
>OMUP01000176.1 GCA_900314255.1 uncultured Lachnospiraceae bacterium
CGAGGTCTTTTTTGTTGGCGGCAAAGATTTCTTCTTTATGGGCTTCCAGTGCCTGCGCGATCGCACTGAGCGCCGCGCTGCGCACGCCTGCTCCGGCGGCGGCCAGCTTTGGCGCCGCAAGTTTCATTTCCGCTGCCTTTATTTTTATGCTCATAGGGTATCCTTTCGTTAATTCTGTCATTTCGGGTCCGGAAAATCAGCGCTTTCCGTTCCAGTATTCGTGGCGCGCCTTGATCGGCGCCACGGTGCTGCCCGGCACGAAGAGGCTTCCGCGGCCGGTCCCGAGCGCGATGTCGGGCTTGTTGGCGCCGTGAAAATCCGATCCGCCGGAGGGCAGAAGGTGGAATTTCGCGGCCAGCGCCAGCATGTCCCGGGTGTCTGCGGCCGTGAAGGAAGAGTACCAGCACTCGATGCCGTCAAGCCCCGCATCCGCGAGCTGGCCGACGAGCTCATCCAGTCCGTCCTTACCCAGATGATACTGAAGCGGATGCGCCAGGATCGCGGCGCCGCCGTTTTCGTGGATCATCTGAACGGCGGCTGCAGCCGGTGTCTTTTCCCGCGCCACATAGCACGGACAGCGGTCTCCGATGTACTCGGCAAATGCCTGCGCGATCGAGTTTACGTAGCCCTTTTCCAGCATGTACCGCGCGAAGTTTGCGCGCGTGATGGTGCCGCCGGAGCGGGCCTGCAGTTCGTCGTAGTGAATCGGCATGCCGCGCTGCGTCAGGAGCTCGGCCATTTTGCGGTTGCGCCTGTCGCGCCCGTCCCGCATGTCGTCCAGCCTGTCTCTGAACACCTCGTCGTCCGGATCAAGAAACAGCCCTACGATGTGAATTTCCTTCGTTTTCCACTGAGTCGAGAGCTCTGCGCCGGGGATGACAGGAAGTCCCAGCTGATCCCCGGCCTCCTGCGCTTCTCTAACCCCCGCAGCCGTGTCGTGGTCCGTCAGCGCCATGGCCGAAAGCCCTGCCGCGGCCGCCATCTGCACGATTTCCCGCGGCGTGGCGGTTCCGTCCGAGAACGTGCTGTGCACATGCAGATCCACGCGTTCCGTTTCCGTTAACGTTTCAATCTGTTTCATAAAATAAGCCTTTCTGCCGACAGTATAGCAGAATCGGCCCGGGGCGGAAAGAATCCGGAAGGAAGTGTATCCATTTGCCGGAGAAACGGCATTCTGCCCGTACGGCAGCTGCGGGTCTGATGCCCCGGCACGCTTGACGGATCCGCGGATGCGACCGTACAATTACACCAGCAGAAAGGAAGGCACGATGAAAAGAAAACTTGTCTGCGGCGGCATCTACCGCCATTTCAAAAACAGACTGTACATGGTGAAAGACGTGGTCATCCATTCCGAGACCGGCGAAAAGATGGTTCTCTATCAGGCACTCTACGGAGATTTCCGCTCCTACGTGCGCCCGCTGCCCATGTTTCTTTCGGAAGTCGACCATGACAAATATCCGGACGTCCGGCAGAAATACCGCTTCACAAGAGTGCTGCTCGACGAGTCGGGCAGGATCGTGGGTATGCCGGAGGAACCGGCAGCAGGAGAAGCGGCCTTGGCAAATGATTCTGCAGCGCAAGGAGCGGATTCCGGGCCGGCATCGTTTGAGAAGGAGACTGCGGCAGACGAGTCAGTATCGTTTGAGAGTGCGGCAGCAGACGGCGGGTCCGTTCTGGACGTGAGAGAAGAAGAAATTTCTTCAGAAGTGCCGGCGGACGGCGGTACAGACGAGGAAGCTGCCGATCCTCTTCTTCTTGATTTCCTTGACATGCCGAGCCTGAAAGAGAAAGTACAGTTCCTCAATCTGAAGCGCCGCGTTTTGAGTGCCAAGACTCTGTCCCAGTGCGCGGCGGCGATGGACATCCGTCTTCCGCGGGGAGACATTTCGGAACAGTTTGCCGCGCTGCGCGACAGCCTGCTCATGCGCGCGAAATATGAGGAAAACGACCGCCTGCGCTAAGACAGGAATCCCTGGAACTTCCGTAAACTCCGGGCGGATTCACGCTGGTCTGCGATTGAAGCCGGCCGCGGCGAGTGGTATATTTGATACTTGCAGTGAAGAAGGCAGAAGCTGGCTGGGGCTGCCGTGAGCTGACTGGAGCTGGCTGGAACTGTTTATGAATGCCGGGGCACCGGGAATGAGCCTGACTTGCTTTTCCGGTGACGTTTAGGGCTGAGATTCAGAGTGGCGGGCATCGGGAATGAGTCCGACTTGCTATTTCGATGACGTTTAGGGCTGAGATTAAGGGCGGCGTGCATCGGATACCAGCCTGACTTGCTTTTCCGGTGACAAGAGAAGCCGAGATCCCATGAAATAGTCATCGGAATTGAAGAAAATGACAATTCCGATGACAAGCAGGCCTCAGTTCACAGAAAATAGTCACCGGAAATGAAGAAATCAGCCACCCCGGTGACGGGCGGGCCTTGTTCACTGGAAAATTGTCATCGGAATTGTAAAAAACAATGAATCCGCTGACAGGCCGGTGACATTTCCCGGTAAATGTCATCGGAAACAAGCATAACTTGTTATTCCGATGAACCGGAAAGCCCGTGGCTTAATGAAATCACCGGAAACAAGCATTACTTGTTATTCCGATGAACCGGGCATTGAGAATCAGAAGCTTTATGCCCCGGAAGCTTTGTGAACCGTAAGCCTTGCAAACCAAAAACTTTGAAAAGGAGTTTTTTATGAAGATAGTAGTTCTTGCCGCTGGTACGAGTACGGAGAGGGATGTCTCCGTTTCAACAAGCCGCAATGTCTGCGCGTCGCTGCGCAGAAACGGCCATAAAGCCAACATGATTGACGCATTTTTCGGAACGGACCGCTACACGGATACGGATGCCTTCTTTGAGGATGATTCCGATCTGGACGCGCTGAGCCGTCAGATGCTTGCAAAGACGAAGGATGTTCCGGCCGAGCTTAAGAGAAGAGAAGCGGCTAGGGAAGGGTTCTTCGGACCATTTGTCATCGATGTGTGCCGCGCGGCGGACATCGTGTTCATCGGCCTGCACGGGGCGAACGGCGAGGACGGAAAGGTGCAGGGGGCCTTTGACCTGCTGGGCATCCGCTACACCGGAACGGATTCGCTGAGTTCGGCGATTTCCATGAACAAGGACTACACGAAGAAAATTCTTGTCGCGGCGGGCGTGAGGATGCCGGAGGGCATCACGCTGCACCGGGACGAGGACAGGGAGAAAGTGCTGGAGAGTTTTCCGGTTCCCTGCGTGGTGAAGCCGGCCTGCGGCGGATCCAGCGTCGGCGTGAGCATCGTGAAGGAGCGCGAGGCACTCGGCGCGGCTCTTGACGCGGCGTTTGCGCTGGAGGACACGGTGCTCATCGAAGAGTTCGTCTCCGGACAGGAATTCTCCACGGGCGTGCTGGCTGGCAAGGCCATGCCGGTGGTGCAGATCGAGGCGGCGGCCGGCGGCTACAATTACGAGAACAAGTACAAGGCCGGCGGGGCGGTGGAAACCTGCCCGGCGCCTGTCGATGAAGAGACGACAAAGAAGCTGCAGAAAGCGGCGGAGGATGCCTGCCGGGCGGCGGGCGTCACGCCGATCGGCCGCGTCGACGAAATCCTCGGCGAAAACGGCGAGGTGTACTGCCTCGAAATCAACACCCTGCCCGGCATGACGGAAACCAGCCTGGTGCCGAAGGAAGCAAAGGCGATGGGCATGAGCTACGACGATCTCACCGAAAAGATGATCGAGCTCTCTCTTGACAAATACAGAAAGTGACACAAATGAGCAGCTGCCGGAAAATGCAGGCGGCTGCCGGCGGGAGAATACATATGAAGGGAATGACACTGGACGTGATCTGCCGCGTCAGCGGCGGAATGTACACGGGCGACAAGGCACTTCTTTCGCGCGAGGTTTCGCAGATCACGCTTGACAACCGGAAACTTGAAAAAGACGGACTTTTCGCGGCGATCTGCGGCGAGAAAGTCGACGCGCACAAATTTATTCCGGCGGCGTATGCGGCCGGCGCGCTGTGCTGCCTCGGGACCGAGGACCTCGGCGCGCTTCCGGGCCCGTACATCCGGGTTGCAGATGTGACGGAGGCTCTCTGCCGCATCGCCGAGCAGTATATTAAAAATCTTGGCATCCCGAAGGTCGGCATCACGGGCAGCGTGGGCAAGACCAGCACCAAAGAGGCCGTTGCCGCCATTCTCTCCGCCAAATACAAGGTCCACAAGACGGAAGGCAACCACAACAACGAACTTGGTGTGCCGATCACCGCATTTTCCATGACCGAAGACGACGAGCTGGCCGTCTTTGAAATGGGAATCGGCAATTTCGGCGACATGCGCCGCCTGACGGGCATCGTGCACCCGGACGCCGCCGTCATCACCAACATCGGCGTCGCGCACATGGAGGCGCTGGGCAGCCGCGACGGCATCCTGAAGGCCAAGACCGAAATCTTCGAAGGCATGGACGAGAACGGCACCGTGATCCTGAACGGAGACGATGACAAATTAGTGACAGTCCGCGAGGTCCACGGTAAGCGGCCGCTCTTCTTCGGGATCGACAACCGGGAAGGCGTCTGGGCCGATCAGATCCAGGAGCACGGACTTACGGGCACCGACTGCTGCATCCACGGGCTGCACACGGCGGACGGCATGAGTGAGCTGACCGTTCACATCCCGATCCCGGGGCGCCACATGATCTACAACACGATGGCGGCGCTGCTTGTGGCGCAGACGTTTGGTCTGACTTCAGCCGAGATGCTCGCGGGCATCTCCCGCATGAAGACGATCGCCGGCCGTCAGAATCTGATCCAGGCGGGCGGCCTGCTTCTGATTGATGACTGTTACAACGCCAATCCGGTTTCCATGAAATCTTCGATTCAGCTTGTGAGCACCGCGGAAGGACGCAAGGTCTGCATCCTCGGCGACATGCTCGAGCTGGGTGAAAATGAGCGGCAGATGCACCGCGAGGTCGGCCAGTTCCTCGCAGTCAAGAACATCGACCTGCTTCTGACTGTTGGAACACTCGGAAAAGAGATTGCCGCCGGGGCCAAGGAAGCCTCCGAGGCCGGAAGCGCTTCCGGAAAGACGGAGATCCACTCTTACGACACGAAAGAACAGCTCTTTAAAGAACTTCCGGAACTGCTGAAGGCCGGCGACACCGTGCTCATCAAGGCAAGCAACGGAATGGGCTTTGCGGAAATTGTAGAAAAACTGCAGAAAGAAGCCGGCCGCGGCTGAGACTGAAACTGAAGGCAAGAAGAACAGCTGACGGCGGTTGTGAAAGGCTTGTGTGCAGCAGGCCGGGAAGATGTGCGGACAGCGGAAATCCTGAAATTTGGATTTCCGCTGCCTTTTTTGCCTCCCGTGGGTGGAGTCAACGAAAACATAGGTGAGCTTGCTATTTCGTTGATTTCTGAGGCTGGGAAAGGGTGTGGAGTCAACGAAAATGAGGGGTAGCTTGCTAATTTGTTGATTTTTTGGGCTGAAAAAGGCTGGAAAGTCAACGAAAACAAGTCAGCAGCCTCATTTTCGTTGATCCCACCACTTCCGGGTCAGCGGAAATGAAGAACAAGCTTGCTTCCGATGCACTTCAGCTGAAGTCAGCTTATCGGGTCAGCAAAAATAAGAGCGCCGGGCCTTTCCGATGCGCCGGCGGGGTGATTTGGAACCGGGGAGTCAGCTAAATTCGGCAGGCAAGTTATTTCCGGTGCCAAAATCAGGCAATCCGAAGGCAGATCGTCATCAGGAATCACAAACAAGTTAATTTCCGATGCGCGGCGGGTCCGAATCGGCCGAAAAAACGCATCGGGAATCAAGAAATAAGCAATTTTACTGACAAGGCTGGTTACTTTACGGCAAAAACGTCAGCAAAAACAGGATAACAAGCCATTCCCGGTGACCGGCCAGTGATCAGGCAGGCCAATTCAGGGAAAAACATCAGCAAAAACAGGATAACAAGCCATTCCCGGTGACCAGCCGGCAATCATGAACAACCGGCAGGCAACCGCTGACCAGCCAGCGCCCGAGCCGGTGCTCACGCCCTCTTATTGTGCACTTTAATCAGGACTTCATCTACGCGGTTGGAGCCGGCGCGGATGACGGTGACGATGGCGCCGTCGATGTCGATGGACTCGCCGGCCCGCGGGAAGCGGTCGAAGCGTTCGATGACAAGACCGCCGATGGAGTCGTTGTCGTCGCTGCTGAAGTGTGTGCCGGCGCGTTCGTTGATGTCTTCGAGCTTATAGGTGCCCGCGACGCGGTACACGCCCGGACGCAGCTGCCGGAGCGGTTCCTGCTCGTCGGTGTCGTATTCGTCGTGAATTTCGCCGACGATTTCCTCGATCAGGTCCTCGGTGGAGATCATGCCGGCGACAGATCCGAACTCATCGAGCACGATGGCGACGGAGGCATTTTCCTTCTGCATCTCCCGGAACAGCTCGGATACATTTTTGGTTTCAAACGTGAAGTAGGGCTTGCGGATGACGCTCCTAAGCGTCGGGAAATCCCTGCCCGGCGTGATCGCAAGAAATAAGTCCTTGACGTTTAAGATGCCGACGACATTGTCCTCGGAATTCTCGTAGACGGGGAAACGCGAGTACTGCGTCTTGCGGAAGACCTGAAAGAATTCGTCCTGCGTCGCGTCGACGGACAGCATTGTCATGTCGATCTGCGGCACCATCACGTCCTTAGCCTGCGTGTCGCCGAAGTCGAACAAATTGTTGATGATCTGATTTTCTCTTGACTCGATGCCGCCCTGCTCGTGGCTGATCTTGGCGATGGTCCGCACCTCGTCGGCACTGATTGTGCTTTCGCCGGTGCTCTTGCCGCCGAACAGCCGGATAAATACGGCGCACAGCGCGTTGATGACGATGATAAATGGAGTCAGCACGACCATGATGACGCGGATCACGGGTGCGATGGCCATGCAGATGTTCTCAGCCTTCTGCTGCGCCACTGTCTTCGGCGTGATCTCGCCGAAAATCAGCAGGACAAATGTGAGAATCCCCGTCGCGATGCCGGTGCCGGCGTCGCCGAACGTGCGGATGGCAAGGGACGTCGCGACTGCCGACGCGGCGATGTTGACGATATTGTTGCCGATGAGAACGGCGCTTAAGAATTTCTTGTTGTGATCGAGAATCTGAAGAACCAGACGGGCGCGGGAATTTCCCTGGTCGGCCAGCGTGGTGATCCGGATCCGGCTCACGCTTGTAAAGGCGGTTTCCGAGCCGGAAAAGAATGCGGAAAGCAGTATGAATATGATGATCAGCACCAGGTCAGGTACATTTGCAGCCAAAGCGGTCTCCTCATGTCAGTCTGAAAAAATTTTCACCGTCATTCTATCATAAAAAAGGAAATCGTGAAATTGCGTGGAATATATAAGTGTAAGGCGCCTAAAGACGGCACCTGACGAATAACACCGGAAGCGGCATCAGGTGCCAGGAATGGCAGCATTTGTCATCTGTGACGGGAAATGGAAGGGGGAACTGTATGGACTGCGAAGATGATTCTATCCGGCTTCGGCAGGAAAAGTGGGAACATGAATACTTAAGCCCGTACGCTTCCTTTTCGGATCAGTCGCGCGGCCGGCAGAGGCCGGAGGCGCAGGACGCCATGCGGGTGATTTATGCAAGGGACCGCGACCGGATTATTCACTGCAAGTCGTTCCGGCGCCTGAAGCACAAGACGCAGGTATTTCTGGCGCCGGAGGGAGATCATTACCGGACGCGGCTGACGCACACGCTGGAGGTTTCGCAGATTGCCCGGAGCATCGCGCGGGCCCTCCGGATGAATGAGGACCTGACGGAGGCCATCGCGCTGGGGCATGACCTGGGCCACACGCCGTTCGGGCACGCGGGCGAGCGGGCTCTGGACGGTCTGTACGAGAAAGGGTTTAACCACTGCCGGCAGAGTCTGCGGGTGGTGGACCGGCTGGAGAAGGACGGTGCGGGACTGAATCTTACCTGGGAAGTGCGCAACGGCATCGTCAACCACCGGACTTCCGGGCACCCGGCCACGCGCGAGGGGCAGATTGTGCGGATTTCCGACAAGATCGCCTACATCAACCACGACATCGACGACGCGGTGCGGGCCGGCATCTTCTCGGAAGATGAGATTCCGCCGGTCTACACGGATGTGCTGGGCCACACCATCAAGGAGCGGCTGAACACGATGATCACCGACGTGATCCGCGAGAGCGGGGACGGGCGTGAGATCCGCCTGTCGCCGGAAGTGCAGAGCGCCATGCGGGGTCTTAGAACCTACATGTTCGAGCATCTGTACAGCAACTCCGTCGCAAAGGTTGAGGAGCCCAAGGTGGCGGGCGTCATCGAGGGGCTGTACCGGTATTACAGAAAAAATCCGGAGCGCATGCCGCAGATGTATCAGAAACTCTGCCGCGAGGGCGATGACCTGGGGCAGGTGGTCTGCGACTACGTGGCCGGCATGAGCGATCAGTATGCGGTAAAAAAGTTCGAGGACATCTATGTTCCGAAGAGCTGGAAAGGATAAGAGGTGTCATTTTCACAGGAAACCATTGACGAAGTCCGCTCGCGAAACGATATCGTGGACGTGATCGGACAGTACGTTCAGCTGAAGCGGGCCGGAAGTTCCTACATGGGGCTGTGTCCGTTTCACAGTGAGAAGACGCCGTCCTTTTCTGTTTCTCCGTCCAAGCAGATTTTCCACTGTTTCGGCTGCGGCAAGGGCGGGAATGTGATCACATTTGTCATGGAGGAGGAGCACCTGTCGTTTCCGGAGGCGGTGCGGTTTCTGGCCGAGCGGGCCGGGATGCAGATCGAGGAGACGGGCGGAACGCCCGGGCAGCAGCAGGCCGAGAGGCTAAGGCGCGAGCGGGAAGAGACGCTGCTTGCCATCAACCGCGAGGCGGCGCTCTTTTATGTGAGCCAGCTGCACACGCCGGACGGCGGGCGCGGGCTGCACTATCTGCACGACAGGCAGCTGACGGACGAGACGATCCGCGCCTGGGGGCTGGGATTTGCGCCGGGCACGGGACACGCGCTCTACGACCATCTGAAGAAGAAGGGGTACAAGGACGACATTCTCGTGAAGACGGGGCTCTTCTCGTACAAGGGCGAGCATCCGCACGATCTGTTCTGGAACCGCGTCATGTTCCCGATCATGGACGAGCGGCGGCGCGTGATCGGCTTCGGCGGCCGGGTGATGGGCGACGGAAAGCCGAAATACCTGAATTCGCCGGAGACCGAAATCTTTGACAAGCGCAATCACCTGTTCGGAATTCACGCAGCGGCGCGCTCAAAGGCCGGCAATTTCATCATCTGCGAAGGGTATATGGATGTGATTTCCATGCAGCAGGCGGGGTTCACGCAGGCCGTCGCATCTCTCGGGACGGCGCTGACCGAGGCGCAGGTGAAGATCATCGCGCGCTACACCGATCAGGTGCGGATCACGTATGACTCGGATGCGGCGGGCACGAAGGCTTCGCTTCGGGCGATCGGGCTGTTTGACGCGGTCACGGTGACGGACCGGGCGACGCGGCGCAGAAAGCACATCCAGACGAGAGTCATTCGCATGGAGCCTTACAAGGATCCGGATGAGTTCATCAAGGCGCGCGGCGCCGAGGCGTTCCAGCAGCGCATCGACAGCGCCGAGGACAGTTTTCTGTTCCGGATCGGCGCTCTGGAAAAGCAGTTTGAGCGGGGAACGCCGCGGGGCGACACGGATTTTGCCGAGGCGGCGGCGCGGGAGATTGCGGCCCTGCCGAGTGCTTTCGAGCGGCGGGAATACCTGGATTCCGTGGCTGAGCAGTTCGGGATCCGCGGAGATGATCTGCGGGAACTGGTGGAGCAGGCTGTCCCGGAGGTGAAGGAACAGCAGGAAGAACAGCAGATCGCTGCGGCGCGAAGACAGCGCTACGAAGAAGAAAGGCAGAGAGGGCAGGCGGCGCGCCGAAGTTTTCCACCTTCCGGGCAGGGACAGGCGGACGCGGGGACGTCCGGGAAAAAGAGCGCCGAAGGCGGACGCGAAGTCACCAGAGCGCCGGCGGGCCTTTTAAAGGCGGAAGATTTTCTGCTGACGATTCTTGCGGAAGAGCCGGCGTACTATGAAAAGATCCGCGCGTACATCAGCCCGGAGGACTTTGAGGAGTCCAGGAGACACCTGGCAGAGGGCGCATTCCGGCAGCTGGAGCAGAAGGGAAGCGTTGATGCTGCGGCGCTCACGGCGCAGTATCAGACCCGGGAAGAGATGCAGGCGGCGGCCAATGCATTTGCTGCGCCGGCCATGCGGGCCGGAGCCGGCCAGAGGGCGCAGGCGCTGAATGACTGCGTGAAGACGATCAGAGGAGCGGCGCTGAAGGCCAAACTGCAGGAAGCTGCCAGAAAGCTGAAGGCAGGAGACATTTCAGCGGCTGAGGAATACCGGCAGACGGGAAAACAGCTGCAGGAAGTCAGCCGGATACAGATTGAAGTGCAGACAGAATGAAGAGAGGATGACCGATATGGCAGATCAGAAGGAGATGAAGGATATGGCGGACACAGAAGAGATGAAGAAGGAAGAGACGGAAAAGAAGACGGCTGCAAAGAAGAGCACAAAGGCGAAGAAGCCGGCCGCAAAGAAGACAGACGAGAAGAAGCCGGCCGAGAAGAAAGCGCCGGCAAAAAAGACGGCTGCAGCGGCAAAAAGTGCAAAACCGAAGAATCAGACGGAGAGCATGTCGGAAATTCATTTCCATGATCTTCCGGCGGAAATCATTCCGGACACCGAGAGAGGAAGCCTCGAGGCGACGGAGGACGGCGAAGGCATCCGCGGCAAGAAGGAAGACGTCGAGATGTTCAATCTGCTGTGCCATGAGTTCCTGAGCCAGCTGGTGCGCAAGAATGAGGACGCCATTCACTTCGAGGAAATCAACGACTTCTTCAAGCCGACGCAGATCAACGAGGATATGTATGACTCGGTCATGAAATTCCTCGAGAAGAACAACATCGATGTCATCGTAAATGAGGAAGTCACCGAGGACGATTTCGACGAGGATGTGGAGGATGAGGACGTCGATCTGGAAAAGATCGATCTGTCGATTCCGGAGAACATTCAGATGGACGACCCGGTCCGCATGTACCTGAAAGAGATCGGCAAGATCAAGCTGCTGACCAGTGAAGAAGAAGTGGAACTGGCCAAGCGGATCGAGCAGGGCGATGAGGAGGCCAAGCAGGAGCTGGCCAATGCGAACCTGCGCCTGGTCGTCTCCATCGCGAAGCGCTACGTGGGCCGCGGCATGCAGTTCCTGGATCTGATTCAGGAAGGCAACTTAGGTCTCATCAAGGCGGTCGAGAAGTTCGACTACCACAAGGGCTACAAGTTCAGTACCTATGCGACCTGGTGGATCCGGCAGGCCATCACCCGCGCGATCGCGGACCAGGCCCGCACGATCCGCATTCCGGTTCACATGGTCGAGACCATCAACAAGATGACCCGTATTTCCCGCGATCTGCTGCAGAAATACGGCAGAGAGCCGAAGCCGGCTGAGATCGCAAAGGAAATGGGCATCTCCGAGGCGAAGGTCCTTGAAATCCAGAAGATCGCCCAGGAACCGGTGTCTCTTGAGACCCCGATCGGCGAGGAGGAAGACAGTCATCTGGGCGACTTCGTGCCGGATGACAAGGAGAAGTCCCCGCAGGAGGAAGTTTCCCGCAAGATGCTGCGCGAGACTGTCAATGAAGTGCTGGGCGAGCTGACCGAGCGTGAGGCAAAGGTACTCAGCCTGCGGTTCGGACTGGAAGACGGCCGCCAGAGAACGCTGGAGGAAGTCGGCAAGGAATTCGACGTAACCCGTGAGAGAATCCGTCAGATCGAGGCGAAGGCCATCCGGAAGCTGAAGCATCCGAGCCGCAGCAAGAAGCTGAAGGATTTCCTCGAGTAATTATCCATGGAAGATATTTCAGAAAGACTGCTGACGGCGGCGCAGCTTGCCGCCGCCGGCTTTGCCTGGAGCAGCCGGCGGATTGTGGCGGACATCGGGACGGATCACGCGATGCTGCCCGTCTACATGGTACAGCACGGTCTGGCCTCATCGGCTCTCGCACTGGATGTGCGCAAGGGCCCGCTTGAAAGAGCCCGCCGGCACGTGCAGGAGGCGGGGCTGACGGAAGCGATAACCTGCCGGCTCTCGGACGGCTTTTCGGCTGTAGGGAAAGGTGAGGCAGATGTTTACGTGATCTGCGGCATGGGCGGCAAGCTGATCCAGAAGATCCTTTCCGCGGGAAAAGACAGGCTGACAGATGAAAATGCCATCATTGCCGGGCCGCAGCTGGATGTGCCGGATTTCCGCGCATTTGTCATGCGGGAAGGATGGCACATTGCGGCGGAGCGCATGGTCCTTGAAAACGGGAAGTTTTACACGCTGATGCTTCTTGAAAGAGGGGAGGAGGACGCGCCCTTTTCTGACGTGGAGCTGTGCTATGGCCGGCAGCTGCTTTCCGGGTGCGACCCGGTGCTGCTTAAGGCGCTTGTGCGCGAGAAGAAGCAGATCGAAAAGATCCGGGGACAGCTCCAGGGAAAGGAGAGCGGGTCGGCCGCCCGGCGGCTTTCGCAGCTGGCCGTTCAGGAAAAGCTGCTGGATGAGGCATTTGCGTATTACAGGTAAGCAGATATGACACTGAAAAGTTTGGCAAATGAAGAACGCACGGACGCGCCGGTCGTTCTCGCGTCTGTAAACGGAAAACTGAAGGAACTGGGAACACCCGGGAATTTTGACCGGAAAAGGGACAATGTAAAATTCATCACCACGGCGGAGAAGATCGGCATGGATGTCTACCGCCGCAGTCTGGTGATGCTGATGCTCTGCGCGTTCACCGAAGCGGAGAAGCAGGAGGGAATGCCGCGGCTGCACGTCATCATTGAGCACAGTATCGGGGATGCCTACTATTTTCATTTCCGCAAGGGCGAGCAGATGCCGGACGGAATGCTGGAGAAAGTCAAAGCTCATATGCAGAAGGCGGTGGAAGCGGATCTTCCGATTGAGAAGCTCACGATTCCAACCGACGAGGCGGCCCGGTTTTTTGATTCGGTCGACATGACGGAGAAAGCGCGGCTGTTCCGTTACCGCATGGCTTCCACGGTGAATCTGTACTCTATGAACGGCTACTGTGATTACTTCTACGGGTACATGGTTCCGTCAGCCGGTGTGCTGAAGTGGTTTGATCTGGCTCCTTACGACGAAGGATTTGTTCTGCAGTTTCCGTCCGTAAAGGATCCGGAGCACGTGAGTGCGCTGAGCGACCAGCCGAAGCTGTTTCAGGTGATCAAAGAGACGCGGGATTTAAACGAGAAACTGTCGCTGCTGACGGTCGCGGATCTCAACGACCACATCACCGCGGGAGACGTGAACCGGCTGATTCTGGTGCAGGAGGCGCTGCAGGAGCAGAAGATCGTCGAGATCGTCCAGAAGATACGGGAGAGAAAAACGGTGAAGTTCGTGCTGGTGGCGGGGCCGAGTTCGTCGGGCAAGACGACATTCGCCAACCGGCTGGCGATTCAGCTGGAGGCGTACGGATATCACGCGCACATCATCAGCGTCGACAATTACTATGTGGACCGTGAGTTCACGCCGCGGGACGAAAAAGGCGACTATGACTACGAGGCGCTGGAGGCGGTCGATCTTGCGCTGTTCAACAGCCAGCTGAAAAAAATGCTCGCGGGTGAGGAAGTCAGAATGCCGCGCTACGAATTCAAGGCGGGGCGCAAGGTGTATGATCAGCCTCCGGTAAAAATGGGACCCGGGGATATTCTTGTCATCGAGGGAATTCACTGTCTGAATGACCGGCTGACATTTGCCATACCGCGGGAAGTGAAGTTCAAGATTTACATCAGCGCGCTGACCCAGCTGAACGTCGACTCGCACAACCGGGTTTCGACGGCGGACGGGCGCCTGGTGCGCCGCATGGTGCGCGATTTCCGCACCCGGGCGACTCCGGCGGTCGGCACGCTTTCCCGCTGGGCTTCGGTGCGCCGCGGCGAAGAGAAAAATATTTTTCCGTATCAGGAGAGTGCGGATGTTGTGTTCAACTCTGCGATGGCCTATGAGCTGTCGGTGCTGAAGTCCTATGCCCAGCCGATGCTCTTTTCGGTGCCCGAGGACTCGCCCGTGTACCCGGAGGCCAAGAGAATGCTCAAATTCCTGGATTATTTTCTGCCCTGCCGCGCGGATTTCGTCCCGAACAACTCGCTTCTGCGGGAGTTCATCGGCGGCGGATGCTTTGCGGTGGACTGATTTTTACTTTTCCTTACCGGCGGTTCAGAGCTTCCCGGTACGGCCGGACCATGTCGAAGAGCTTTCCGACTTCTTCAAAGTGCCCGTTGTCGATTGCGTCCCGCAGCTGCTGAAGTGACTGAATGTAGAGCGTCAGCATGCGGGAGATCGCTTCCGGATTCAGCTGGGCGATCTGCTCCCACATCTCGGAGGAAGAGGCGGCGATCCGCGTCGTGTCGAGAAAACCGGAGGACGCCAGCGAAAACATCGTGCCGTCCTTCGTGTCGTTGTCCATGACGGTGCGCACAAGAGAGGCGGCCGCCATGTGCGGCAGATGCGAGATGCCGGCGACAGCCATGTCATGCTGCTCCGGGTGAAGGACCATCACGCGGCTTCCCATTTTTCTGGCAAGTCCGGCCATGAATTCCAGCTTTTCCTTCGGAGTCTCATCAAACGGCGTCAGAACCCAGGGCCTGTTCCTCAGCAGATCCGCGCTGGAACTGCTGTAGCCGGACCGTTCGGATCCGGCCATCGGATGACCGCCGATGAAGATGTCAGCAAGGCCTAGATCTTTCGCGCGCCGGCAGATTGCGGCCTTTACGCTCCCGACGTCGGTGAGGATGGCGTCCGGGCGCACGATTCTCTCGAGCGTTTCAAGACACTGCCCGGTCCTTGCGACCGGGGTGCAGATGAAAATCACGTCACAGGATGAAAACGAGGAATCAATGGTTCCGCTCACAACGTCCGCGACGTGATCTTTGAGCGCCTGCTCTGCGTGCGATACCGTGCGGTTCATCACGAGAATCCGGGAATCCGGATACAGCGCGCGAAGAGAGCGCGCCACAGATCCGCCGATCAGGCCGAAACCTATGAAGCCGAATGTCAGATTCGGATTGTCCAGTCGAAGTGTATTCATAGCGATCACTTTAGCACATCAACGTGCGAAATGTCAATACCGCGGCTGCTCTGATCCGGAACAGCCCTTTCTGAAAGATTCTGCGGACAGGTACGGCCGGATTGTTTATTAACGCCGATGCGCATCTTGTGATAGAATAAGGCCAAATCCCGTATTTCCGGAGAGGTTTCACATGAGCAATCGAAGTCTTCGAAGCAATTTCCTGGTTCAGGGAAGCATTCTGGCACTGGCCGGCATTCTGGTGCGCGTGATCGGCATGCTGTACCGGATCCCGGTCGTGAATATCATCGGCAGTGACGGAAACGGCATCTACAGCGCAGCGTACAACGTGTACAACATCGTGCTGGTACTGTCTTCCTACGGCCTTCCGATGGCGGTGTCCAAACTCATATCGGCCAGACTTGCGGAAGGTGAATACCGGAATTCGGCGCAGATCTTCAGGAGCGCGCTGATTCTGTCCGTCATAACCGGCGGATGTGCCTGCGCGCTGCTGTATTTTGGCGCCGGCTGGATTGAAAGGACGCTGTATCCGGGACTTCCGGGCATGGCGATTCCGCTCAGAGTCCTTGCTCCGACCGTTCTCATTGTGGCGGTCCTCGGTGTTTTCCGGGGCTTCTATCAGGGCCACGGGCAGATGGAGCCGACAGCTGTTTCACAGCTCATCGAGCAGATCGTCAATGCGGTTGTCTCGGTGGCGGCCGGCTATCTTCTCATGCGGGCCTACACGGGACAGGAATATCAGGCAGCCCACGGGGCGGCCGGCTCGACGCTGGGCACATGCCTCGGCGCACTTTCAGCTCTGATCTTCTTCCTCGGCCTGACGCTCGTGAAGCGCTCGGTCTTCCGGGAAAAGGTTGAAAGCGATGAGAATGGTACGACGATCGAAACAGGGTACACCCTGAAGCTGATCCTGGTGACCGTTATTCCGATCATCCTGGGTCAGACATTTACCAACATTAATTCCGTGCTGGATGACATTCTGTTCAACAGCACCGCGGTGCAGACCATGAGTGCGACGCAGGTGGCCACTGAGCTGGGAACGTACAGCACCTGCTTCATCCTTCTGCTCTCGATTCCGCAGGGAATCGCCTCCTCCATGTCAGCGTCCATGCTGCCAAGCGTTGTGCAGTCCTACACGGCTCATTCAAAGAAGGGCGTCCGGCAGAAGCTGTCCCAGACAATCCGCATCACGATGATCATCGCGATGCCCTGCTTTATCGGCATGGTTGTGCTGGGCGAGCCGCTGATCCGCATCCTGTTCGCGCGCTACGACAGTCAGATGGGAGAGCACATGCTCTGGATCGGCGCCATTTCCGTGATCTTCACCACGCTGCAGACGATCACAACGTCGGCGCTGCAGGGAATCGACCGCCTCATGAAGCCGGTGATCCACTCCTTCATCTCCATGCTGATTCACATTGTCCTGGTGCTGATTCTGCTGCTGGGCTTTCATATGGGAATCTATTCGCTCGTGGTGGGCTATGTGCAGTTCCCGCTTGTGGTGTTCCTGCTGAACATGAAGTCGCTGCGGGGCCTGATCCATTACCGGCTCCACATCAGCCGGCTGTTTCTGCGGCCGCTGCTTTCGTCCCTCATCATGGGCGTGGCCTGCCGGCTCGTGTACGCCGGGCTGTATCACGCTACCGACAGCGTGATCATCAGCTTCCTGCCGGCATTTCTTGTTGCGGTTGTTGTGTATTTCGGCGCTTATATCTTTCTGAAGGAGCACCGGATCTGAAATAGGAAAAGAGGCTTGTATGCTTTGTGAAAAATGCGGTATCCGCGAGGCCACCGTGCACTACACGGAGGTCGTGAACGGTGTGAAAAAAGAACATTACCTCTGCGCCCAGTGTGCGCGGGAGGAAGGCCTGATCCCGGGAATTTCGGGGATCTCCGGCGAGGACAACCCGTTTGTCCGCTTTCTGTCGGGCCTGCTTGGCGGCGCCCAGCAGCAGACAGACACAAGCAGCGACAAGGACAGTTCCATCACCTGCCCCAACTGCGGCATGACGTTCGGCGAGTTCACAAAAATCGGCAAATTCGGATGCCCGGAATGCTACCGGACCTTCGGCCCGCTGATCGAGAATGAGTTCAAGAAGTTCCAGGCAGATTCCCATCACATCGGGAAAAAATACGGAAAGTCCATCGAAAACCAGCAGATCGAAGCGGTCCTCGGGAAAGACGATCCGGCGGCCCCGGCAAAGCAGGAAACTTCGCCGGAGAGTGCCGCGGCCGGTGAGAAATCGGCGCAGGAAGAGGGCGGAAAGGCAGCGGAGGCTGACGAAGAGGCTCTTTCCATCGCCGAACTTGAAAAGAAGAAGGAAGAAGCCGTGAAGCGGGAGGACTATCTGGAAGCCGCCCGTCTGCGGGATGCGATCAGAAAGGCAAGGGAAAAGAATGAGTGAAGCCTGGTTTGAGAAAAAAGAGTGCGACACAGGCTGCATTATCTCCAGCAAGTGCCGCCTGGCCAGAAACATCGACGGTTTCAATTTTTCTCCGAAGCTTGACGAGGAGTCGGCCCGCCGGATGATCGACAAGACCGTCGAACAGATCCGCCGGGATCCGAAACTGAACGGAAACCGCTTTTACGATTTCAAAAACATGAGCCTGACCCAGAAGCAGGAAATGCAGGAACAGCATTCCATCAGCAACTACCTGGTCGGGCAGAAAGAAGCCGCCGGATTCATCAGCGACGACCGGTCCGTTTCCCTCATGATCAACGAGGAGGACCACATCCGCATCCAGACATTTTCCGCAGGTGCGCACCTGGACACGGCATTTAAAGAAGCAAACCGGCTGGATGACGAGCTCGGAAGAATTCTCCCGTATGTCTACAGTGACAAATACGGATATCTCACAACCTGTCTTTCCAGCACCGGCACCGGAATGCGGGCGTCATATTTTCTGCATCTTCCGGTTCTGGCTCTCGCCGGACAGATCGAGACGGTGAAGACGGAGATCAGCCGCTTCAACGTGACGCTTAAACCCGTGACCGGAGAAGGCCGCAAGAGCCCGGCGGATGTCTATCAGATCACCAATACCATGACGCTGGGCGTGCGCGAGGAAGATGTCATCTCGTCGCTGCAGAAAATCACCGCACAGATCGTGGCGCAGGAGCAGGCGTACGAGAAGCAGTATTTCACACAGCAGCGGGATCACGCGATCGACGCTGTCTGGCGCTGCTACGCGACGCTTAAGTTTGCGCGGATGCTCTCGTATTCAGACGCGCTGGTGATGCTCTCGCAGATCCGGCTGGGACTCAACGCCGGCATCATCCGGCCGGCCGCGGACAACGCCGTCAGCAGCATTTATGCGCTGATGATTCAGATTCAGCCCGCCAGCCTGCAGACGTACTACGGAAAAGAAATGATCGGCGATGAACTGGAGAAGGCGAGGGCTAATTTCCTGCGGACCAATCTGCCGGAGATGGCAGACGCGGTTTCATCGCAGAAGCAGTAAAGCAGTCAGCAAGGAGAAATGTAAGCATTATGGCAATGGATTATACAGACAAGGCCAAGGAAGTGCTGGAATACGCGCATTCCTTCGCCAACATGGCCGGCAGCCGGCAAGTGTGCACTGAGCACATCCTGGCGGGGCTGACCAAGATTGAGAACAGCATGGCCTGCACGGTTCTGAACCAGAACGGTGTCACCTTTGAGGCTGTCACGGAAATGCTCAGCAGCGGCATGATGAGCGGTTCATCCGATTCCTTCCCGACGCTTGACGGCGCCGGAGAGTATTCGCAGAAAGCCAGACAGGCTCTGCGCAACTCCTTCCCGGTGGCGAGCAAATTCAAGAGCCGGCAGGTCGGGACCGAGCATATCCTGATTTCGCTGCTTCAGATTGAATGCACGGCGCAGAGAATGATCGAAGCCATTGCAAATGGCGGCGACAACGGCATCCGCGCGGTGTACAGCGATCTCATGCAGGCTCTGGGCCAGAAGGGCGGCGAGGGCGGTGCGGCCGGTCGCAGACCGAAGTCCGAACTTGAGAAGATGACGCGCGATATCACGCAGGACGCGAAGGACGGAAAGCTTGATCCGGTGATCGGCCGGGAGACGGAGATGCACCGCGTGATCGAGATCCTGTCCCGCCGCACCAAGAACAATCCGATTCTCATCGGCGAGCCGGGCGTCGGCAAGACGGCCATCGTCGAAGGCCTTGCGGAAAAGATCGTAGCCGGCGAAGTGCCGGATACGCTGATCGACTGCCGGATTCTTTCCCTTGACCTGACCGGAATGGTCGCCGGAACCAAGTACAGAGGCGAATTTGAGGAACGGATCAAGAGAGTTATCGACGATGCGATCAATGATCCGAATGTGATTCTGTTCATCGACGAGATCCACACCCTGATCGGTGCCGGCGATTCCGAGGGCGGACTGGATGCGGCCAACATCCTGAAGCCGGCGCTCTCGCGCGGCGAGATTCATGTGATCGGTGCCACGACGACGGCAGAGTACCGCAAATATTTCCAGAAGGACTCGGCTCTTTCAAGACGTTTCCAGTCAGTACAGGTCGGAGAACCGACGGAGACGGAGAGCATTCAGATCCTGCAGGGGTTAAAGGGCGCCTACGAAGAGCACCACAAGCTGACGATCAGCAATGAGGCGATCGAGGCAGCGGTGAAGCTGTCCGCGCGCTACATCAACGGCCGCTATCTTCCGGACAAGGCCATCGACGTGATGGATGAGGCCTGTGCCGCGGTGCGCCTGGCTTCGTACAAGAAGCCTGATGACATCTCTCAGAAGGAAGAGCAGCTGCGCACTCTGGAAATTCAGAAAGAGGACGCGGTGGCCCGGGAAGCCTTTGAAGAGGCCGAGGAGATTCACAGGAAAACAAGAGAACTGCAGGGACAGATTGAGACAGAAACCGCGCAGTGGAAGGACAGCCAGCAGAAGAAGGACCTCGTCGTGAACGCGGACGACGTCGCCGGCGTTATTTCCGAGTGGACCAACATTCCGGTCAAGACGGTCAGCGAGGACGAAAAGAAGAGACTGCTCCATCTTGAGGACACGCTTCACGAGCGGGTGATCGGACAGGACGAGGCGGTGAAGGCTGTCGCCAGAGCGGTGCGCCGCGGGCGTTCCGGCCTCAAGGACCCGAGCCGGCCGATCGGCACTTTCCTGTTCCTGGGCCCCACCGGTGTCGGCAAGACCGAGCTTTCCAAGGCACTGGCTGAGGCACTGTTCGGACAGGAAAATGCGATGATCCGCTTCGACATGAGTGAGTACAGCGAGCAGATCGCCGTGACCCGGCTGATCGGATCGGCGCCGGGGTACGTCGGATACGAGGAAGGCGGGCAGCTCACGGAAGCAGTCAGCCGGAATCCGTATTCGGTCGTGCTGTTTGATGAGATTGAGAAAGCACATCCGTCTATCTTCAATCTGCTGCTGCAGATCATGGACGACGGACGTCTCACGGACGGCCAGGGCCGGATCGTGGATTTCAAGAACACCGTCATCATCATGACATCCAACGCCGGTGCGATGAATATCGTGGAGCCGAAGACGCTTGGATTTGCCACGCAGGAAACGGACGAGCAGAAGCACAAGGACATGACGGCGAAGGTGATGGATGAAGTGCGCCAGTATTTCCGGCCGGAGTTCCTGAACCGGATCGACGAGACGATTGTATTCCATCAGCTGAACAAGGACGAGATCCGCAGAATTGTCGGCCTGATGATCAGGCAGCTTAACAAGCGCACGATGGAACTCGGAAAGGTTTCGCTGGAGCTTGACGATGCAGCCATCGACTGGATTGTCGCGAAGGGCTATCAGCCGAAGTACGGGGCAAGACCGCTCCGCCGGGAAATCCAGTCGGCCATCGAGGACCCGCTCTCCGATCTTATCCTGGGCGACAAGATTGCTCCGGGCAGCCGCATGCTCATCACCGTGAAGGACGGAAAGCTTCATTTCGGCAAAAAACGTGGAAAAAACAGCTGAGCCGATTGTAAAAAAAATTCAAAGTCATGTATAATGACGGTAATATCAACACAGAGACGTGGAGGCTTAAAAATGGCAGTTGTCAGTGAACTTCTCCGTTCGGAAAGCGACGGAAGTCTGAGCTTCGGAAACTATGATCTGAGCACCAAGACCAAGAGAAAGGATTTTGAGCATCAGGGCGATGTGTACTACGTGAAGACATTCAGTGAGATCACCCGCCTTGAGAAGAACGGTTCCTTCCTGTATGAGTCGGTCCCGGGGACGGCAGTCGAGCATTTTCAGGAGACCGACGACGGCGTCCGTTTTTCCGTCGAAGGCAAGGAGGACGCACAGATCACCATCGGACTTTCGGAAGGTACCGAGTACAGCGTGAAAGTCGGCAGCGAGGACATGGGCACGATGAAGACCAATCTGGGCGGCAAGCTTGTGCTTTCCGTTGAATTCTCCGGCAAGCCGGTGCAGGTTGTGATCAAAAGAGTATAACGCATCCCTGTAATCAGACGCAGAGGCTGCTTGCCACCGGCTTTCTTTTGGCACGGGGCAGCGGCCTTTTTTTCTCTGGCAAATGCTGCCATCAGCCTTTTGACAGAAGATTAAAGAAAGGATCTACATGCCTTCGAAAAAAGGAACACAGTTTTACTGCTCGGAGTGCGGCTATGAGTCATCCAAGTGGTTCGGCCAGTGCCCGGCGTGCAAAGCGTGGAACACAGCGGTCGAGGCGCCGGAGACCAAGGCTGCGGCGTCGGTGCGCGGCGTTGTTGAAAAGCGCAGCGCCTCCCGCCTGACGCATCACCCGGTGAAAATCACCGAGGTGAAACGCGACGAGTCGGAGCGCACGACGACCGGAATCGGCGAGCTGGACCGGGTGCTGGGCGGAGGCATCGTAAAGGGGTCGCTTGTACTTGTCGGCGGCGACCCTGGAATCGGCAAATCCACGCTGCTTCTGCAGATGTGCCGCAATCTCGCTGAAAAAGGCGAGACTGTCCTGTATGTCTCCGGCGAGGAATCGCTGCAGCAGATCCGGATGAGAGCAGAGAGACTGGGAGCATTTTCCGACCGGCTGTCGCTGTTCTGCGAGACCAATCTCTCGGATATCCGGGAGGCGATCGAAGAGACGAAGCCGCAGATTGTCATCATTGATTCGATTCAGACGATGTACTGCGAGGAAGTGTCGTCGGCGCCGGGGAGCATCGCGCAGGTCCGGGAGGCAACCGGAATCCTGATGCAGCTGGCCAAGGGACTGGACACGTCGATCTTTGTCGTGGGACACGTGACGAAGGAAGGTGTTGTCGCCGGCCCGCGGATGCTGGAGCATATGGTCGACACGGTTCTGTACTTTGAGGGCGACCGCAGCGCCGCATACAGGATTCTGCGCAGCGTCAAGAACCGCTTCGGCTCTACCAATGAGATCGGCGTCTTTGAGATGGAAGAAGACGGACTGCGTGAGGTGGCCAATCCTTCAGAATACATGCTCTCCGGGCGCTCCGAGACGGCCAGCGGAAACGTGGTCGTATGCCTGGCGGAAGGCACGCGGCCGATGCTTGTGGAAGTGCAGGCGCTGGTCTGCGATTCCAACTTCGGACTGCCGCGGCGCACCGCATCCGGCGCGGACTACAACCGGGTCAATCTGCTGATGGCGGTCATGGAAAAGCGCGCAAGGATTCATCTGGGCGGCCAGGATGCATACATAAATGTGGCCGGCGGCCTGAAAGCAGCGGAACCGGGGCTTGATTTAGGAATCGTGACGGCCATTGCCAGCAGCTATTCTAACAAAGTTGCGGATCCGGACACCGTGGTGTTCGGGGAAGTCGGCCTGTCCGGCGAAGTGCGCGCTGTGGCGATGCCCCAGCAGCGCGTCAGCGAAGCGGCCAAACTCGGATTTTCCCGCGTCATCATGCCGGCTGTCTCCGTGAAAAAGGTCAAGGCGCCGGACGGACTTCAGCTCATCGGTGTGCGCAATATCAGCCAGGCAATTGAGGCACTGTGATTCAGATGGAAGATTCGGACATAGAACTGTCATACAGAGAAGAAGGGAGCGGAACGCCGTTTATCCTGCTGCATGGAAACGGAGAGAGCAGCGCGTATTTTGAGCATCAGATCGGACATTTCAGCCGGAAATACCAAATGATCCGTTTATCGAGCCGTCCGACCTGGCGGCAATCAGTGCGCCGACGCTCGTCATCTGCGGGACGCGGGATGTGATCCGGGAGGCACACACAAGGAAGATAGCCGAAAACATCCCGGGCACCAGGATGGTGATCCTGAAAGGAAACCACTTTGTGGCAAACCGGCATCCGGAAGCATTCAATCAGGCAGTCGATGATTTCCTGAAAACAGCCGGCGCCTGAAATCCCTTCCAGGGGCGGCATGTGGACGGCAGTCCGCATGATGTTAACAACTTTGAAAGATTTTTTGAAAAATGTTGAAAAAAGTTGTTGACAGGTTCGGAAGCGGATGATAGTATATATGAGTCGCCGCGAGAGAGGCACGAAACGCGAGGCCCACAAAGCCAGCAAACAAGCCACTTTCGGGGGACACGTTCCTTGATAACTGAACAGTAAACCAACCCTGAAAATTCTTTTATGAATTTTC
>OMUP01000124.1 GCA_900314255.1 uncultured Lachnospiraceae bacterium
GGCCAGATGCCGGACGGCCGCGGAAGACAGGCCCCGGGCAGTCAGAACGGCGGCATGCAGAGCCAGAACACCGGGGCGGTCTGACAATTCAATCAAGCGATAGATGCGGCAGGTCTTCTGAAAAGAGGCCTGCCGATTTTTCTGAGAAGAGGGTACGTGAAAAAACGTCAACTCAGCGGGCATGCAATGATGATCTGAGATAAGACACGAAAAGCACATTAAAAGCACTTGAAAAATATGCACGATTTGAACTATACTGCTATTAATAACAGGAGGTGATCAGTATGTCGAGTACAGCTGAGATGACAAATTTTACGTTCAAGATGGATCGAAAGACGAGGGAAGATTATAGCAAGCTGTGTGATTCTCTTGGACTTACAATGTCTTCTGCAACACTTGCACTGGTGAAACAGGCTGTGCGTGACCAGAGCATGAGCTTTTCCCTTCGGGATGAAAACGGATTTACGCCGGCAGAAGCAGCGGAGCTTCAGCGGAGAATTAAAGATGTAAGGAAAGGCAAGGCTGTGCAGCACGATCTTGTAGAGGACTGATGTATGCGGAAGCTTTTGTGGCAGTCTGATGCTTGGAATGAATATTTAGAAATCCAGAATGATAAAGCTGCACTGAAGAAAATAAATAGATTGTTGAAAGATCTGTTACGGCAAGGCTATAAAACATCGTACGGGAAAGTGGAAATGCTGAAGGGAGACTTTTCCGGCTTTGCAAGCGTAAGAATTGATAAAAAGAATCGAATCATTTTTCAAGTGGATGAGTTTCAGGTGACAATCATTCAATGTGGGAATCATTATCACGATCATTGAAAGATCCCGCACCATTTGGTTTCGATTCATACAGAAAATGTATAAATTTTAAATTTGCGTATAGGGATTTTTATATTGCCCGTGCTTCTTATTCTGTCCGTTTCCATATTCAATGGCAAATTTCGGGCAGCGGTGCAGGCATCCGAGGCACATGGTGCACCGATCCTTTACCCAGGCCGGCTTGCCGCCTTTCATTTCAATCGCGTGGGCGGGACATTTCTTTGCGCATAAGCCGCATCCGATGCAGGCATCGGTCACATGGAGATTCTTTGTTTTTCTTGTGATTCCGTCATACAGAACGCGGCCGATCTGCCCGGTAACGTCCGGCATAAGACGGTCACAATGAAAGAGAGTGAATATTATCAGTTTCTGAATGCCGTGTCGCAACTCTCGGACGACCCGGAACTTCCGGTCAGGATGGCGACGACAGGACAGATTGAGTCCTTTTCGCCGCCTATTTTTGCTTCCTGGTGCAGTCGGAATTTGCCTTTCTCATCGGGATGATCCGGAGAGCGGCGAAAGAAGAGATAAAGCCGGTCAGACTTCAGATGACGGATCCGCCTGCGACAAATGCATTTGCCGTTTTTGCGGGAACAGCTCCGGAAAAAGCAGAGATCAATTCGGAAGTTGATGTGGATGATTCCATCAGTGCAAGAGTGAGAAGCGCTTTGACGCAGCTGCTTCCGGGAGGTGCCGGGAGCATTGCTGCTTGGCTACACGGAACTGAATTCGTTCCTCCGCGCCTTTACGGTGTGGACCGGAAAGAGCATTACCGAGTACCGGAAAGAAAAAGAACATATTCAGACAGCGGCCGGCAGTGTAAAATAGGGAAAAAGAGAAATTCAGGCGGCACAGAGGGGAGTCATACGTGGAAGCAGGGAAGCGGAAGATTTTATCGAACAAGGTGTTTCTTTACATGACGGAGTTTTTCTCCGGCGTCTGCGTCATGGCAGTGGAGCAGGGCGCAAGCCGTCTGCTGGCGCCGTATTTCAGCTCGTCACAGATCGTCTGGACGATCATCATCGGGATGATCATGATCGCCATGGCGCTCGGCAACATCTACGGCGGGCGCGCCGTAGACAAGGACCCGAATCCGGACAAACTGTACGGCCGGATTCTCATCGCGGCGGTCTGGACCGCGCTGATTCCGCTCCTCGGCAAGTATGTGATCCTCGGCGTCTCCGCGCTGATGATCGTGGCGGTCAGCACCAACCTGCTGATCTGGGCGGCGTTCGTGTCCTGTCTTGTGATTTTCGTCTATCCGCTGTTTCTGCTCGGCACGGTGACGCCGTCGCTCATCAAGTACACGGTCGATGATCTGAACGAGAGCGGCCGGATCGCGGGCAGACTCGGGGCCGCCAACACAATCGGCAGCATTCTGGGAACGTTTGTGCCGACATTTGTCACGATTCCGGCGGCCGGTACATCGGCGACGTTTCTGATTTTCTCCGGTATTCTGATGGCGCTGTGCCTGGTGTATTTTGCAAGTTCAAAGACCGGGAAAAAGCGCGTGGCGGCGGCCGTGGCGGTCTTTCTGGTGAGCTGCACGTTCGGACATTCAGACAGCTTTGCGTTCTGGGACAAGAATCTGACCTACGAAGGCGAGTCGATCTACAATTATCTGCAGGTCCGCGAGGATTCGAACACAGTTTCTCTCTCGACGAATGTGCTCTTCGGCGTGCAGTCGATCACGATGAAAGATCACTCGCTCAGCGGCATGTACTATGACTACGCGATGGCTGCGCCGCTCATGGCAAATGTGAACAACCACGATCACTGCGATGTTCTGGTGCTCGGAAACGGAACCGGGACGTATGCTTCGCAGTGCGAGCGCTATTTTGACAATGTGACGGCGGAAGGCGTGGAGATCGACGGGAAGATCATCGGTCTGGCGTCAGAATATTTTGACCAGCCCGCCGGCATGCAGGTCACCGAGTACGACGGGCGCGCGTTTTTGAACGCGGTCGGCAAAAAGTACGACGTGATCATGGTGGATGCGTTCCGCGACATCACAATTCCGTTTCAGATGTCGACACAGGAATTTTTCTCGGAGGTGCGGGATCATCTGAACGACGGCGGCGTCATGGCCGTCAATCTCAACATGCGCGGCGATGAAAATGACCCGGATGACATCAACCATTATCTCAGCGACACGATCAGCACGGTGTTTGATCACATCTATACTGTGGATGTGCCCGATTACACCAACCGCGTGCTGTTCGCGACCAATGCCGCCGACGCGAAGACTGTCTTCGCGGACAATGTCGCAAAAGAAAACCGTCAGGACCTGCGCACGCTGATGAACACAGTGCAGGACCAGCTTCAGACCTACACGCCCGGCACGCATGTCATGACGGACGACAAGGCGCCGGTCGAGCTTCTGGGCATGCGCCAGATCGACGCGATCATCCGCGAGCAGGTCGGATACTACCGGGATCTGCTTCTTTCCGGACAGCTTGAACTCTGACAGGACAGCTGTGCCATAAGTTCTTCAATCTCCCTGGCAAATGTGCTAGAATATCGTCTATATGTGGGATACATTTGTCCACGTAACAGAGACGGTTCCGACGGGGAAAGCGGAGCTGCCTCGGAAGGGGAATTTATGGCAGTTTCAAATTTTTTCAAAAAGGCTGTTAAGAAGTACAACAGCATGAGCCTGATTCTGCGCATTGTAATCGGGCTTGTCGTCGGTGTCATCCTGGCGCTTCTGGTTCCTGGCGCGTCATGGATCGGTATTTTCGGCGACCTTTTCGTCGGCGCCCTCAAGGCACTTGCGCCGATCCTTGTCTTTGTGCTCGTCCTGTCAGCATTGGCGCAGGGCCGCTCGCGTCTTGACAGCCGGTTCGGTCTTGTCATCTGGCTTTATCTTCTGACAACATTCCTGGCGGCGCTGGCAGCCGTCACGGCTAGTTTCCTGTTTCCGATCAAGATTGTCCTGGCAGACGCCGCGCAGTCCGAGACGATTCCGCAGGGCATCGGCGAGGTACTTAAGAATCTCCTGATGAACTGCATCGCCAATCCGGTCAAGTCGCTGACGGAGGCCAACTACATCGGCATCCTGTTCTGGGCGGTTATGCTGGGCTTTGCCATGAAGCGCATGGCTTCGGACAGCACGAAGGTGGTGTTCAGCAACATCGCCGACGGCGTTTCCCAGTGCGTGCGCTGGATCATCAACATGGCTCCGTTCGGCATCATGGGCCTTGTTTTCACAAATGTCTCGACAAATGGTCTTTCGATCTTCACCCAGTACGGCCAGCTGCTTCTGCTGCTTGTCGGCACGATGCTGTTTGTCGCATTTGTCATTGATCCGTTTGTGGCGTTCCTGACGATCCACAGAAATCCGTATCCGCTTGTGTGGAGATGCCTGAAGAATTCCGGCCTGACGGCATTTTTCACCCGTTCGTCTGCGGCCAACATCCCGATCAACATGCGCACCTGCGAGCGGCTCGGCCTGGACGAGGACTTCTATTCGGTTTCGATTCCGCTCGGATCGACCATCAACATGGACGGCGCGGCGGTTACGATCGCAATCATGACGCTGGCGTGTGCGCACACGATGAACATCGCAGTGGACTTTCCGTCAGCTTTGATCCTGTCGCTTCTCGCAGCTCTGGGCGCGTGCGGCGCTTCCGGTGTTGCCGGCGGTTCGCTTCTTCTCATTCCGATGGCCTGCTCGATGTTCGGCATCAGCAACGACGTGGCCATGCAGGTTGTCGGTGTCGGCTTCATCATCGGCGTTGTCCAGGACTCCGTCGAGACAGCGCTCAACTCCTCCGGCGACGTGGAATTCACGGCAATCGCCGAGTACCGCCAGTGGGAGAAGGATGGCAAGGACCTCCCGTATTTCCTCGGCGGCAAGAAACAGCTGGATATCTGATGCATTCTGTAGTATCGTAAATAGACGGGTGCCAGAGGCACTCACTGGTTCGAGGACCTCCCAGTATAAAAAACCAGGTAAAGCTTATAGAAAGAAACGCTGCGGACCCGGACATCCTCCGGGTCCTTTGAGTGGCGTTCATGAAGCCTGTGTCCTCACCGGATGCAGGCTTCTTTTTTAGCGCATAAGCCGCACCAGAGCAAGGCGCCGTCAGGCGGCGAAGCAGCGCGTGGCTTATGCGCGAAGGCTGGAGAGGCCAGTGCCGGAGATTTTGGGCCGTGCGGTCAGCGGAAATTAGGATTACCATCGTTTTTGCTGACAATTTTGGACGTTCAGATTGGACTGTCAGCGGAAATTAGGATTACTGCCGTTTTTGCTGACAATTTCAGGAGGCTTTAGACCGGGCAGTCAGCGAAAAGCAAGCTTGTTCCTCATTTTCGTTGACGCCGTCACGTGATCCGGCCTAAGAACAAAGAAAGAGGAAAGAATGAACAGGAAAAAGGTAATAATAGACTGCGACCCGGGGATTGACGATTCGCTGGCAATCATGCTGGCACTTGCTTCCCCGGAACTTGAGGTGCTCGGTATAACGGTGACGGCGGGCAACGCGCCGGTTGACATGGGTGCCGGCAATGCGGGAAAGGTCCTTGACTTCTGCCACCGGTCGGACATTCCGGTTTACGCGGGGGCCGGGCAGCCGCTCGTCAAAGAGTACATCAACGCGCTGGATACACACGGCGCAGACGGCCTCGGCGAAAGCTTTCTGGACGTCCCGAAAGATTTTCACGTGCAGGAAAAACCGGCCGTGGAGTTTCTTGCTGAGACGCTTGGAAAGGGCGGTGTGAGCGTGATTGCCCTCGGGCCGCTCACCAATCTGGCAGAGCTGATAAAGAAAGACAGCCAGGCATTCGGGAAAATCGAAAGACTCGTTTCGATGGGCGGCAACTTCCGCAGCCACGGCAACTGTTCGCCGGTGGCCGAGTACAACTACTGGGAAGATCCGGATGCGGCGGCGCTCGTTTTCAGGACACTTTCCGAACAGAACGGCCGGATCGAAATGGTGGGGCTGGACGTGACGAGAAAAATCGTGCTCACGCCGACCATGCTCGCCTACATCAGCCGCCTGAATCCGGAAACCGGAGGTTTCATCCGGAAGATCACGAAATTCTACATGGATTTCCACTGGGAGTGGGAGCACCTGATCGGCTGCGTCATCAACGACCCGCTGGCCGTGGCGCAGTTCCTTGATCCGGAAATCCTGTCCGGATTTGACGCCTACACTGATGTGCAGACGGACGGCATCGCGCGCGGCGAGACCGTCGTCGATTCGATGCGCTTCTACCGCCGCCCGGCCAATGCGCGTGTATACACGCAGGTCGACGTGCGCCGCTTCTGGCATCTCTTTCTCTCCCGGATCCTTTCGCGTCCGGACGGGGCACTTGATCTGATCGACAGCATACTTTGCGAGGAGGAATAATCATGACAAATGAGAAAAAAGGCGTACGTCTCACAACCGCAATGATCACAACCATCGCCCTGGCGGTCGTCATCAACTATGTCGGCGGACAGCTGGCGCTTCTGCTGCGGCTGCCCATCTATCTTGACAGCATCGGAACAATTTTGTGTGCCTGCCTGTTTGGACCGGTCATCGGAATGCTGCCCCCGCTTGTCTCCGGGCTGATCATGGCTTTCACCGGCGACATTTACTCGCTGTACTTTGCGCCGGTCGGCATGATCTTAGGCCTCATGACCGGATTTGTCATGAGGCGCGGAAAGCACGGGAAGGCGCGCATTATTCTTGATGCGCTTGTTGTGACGCTCCCGGGGACGATTGTGTGCTCGATCATCAACGCGGCGGTGTTCGGCGGTGTGACGTCGTCCGGGTCATCTCTCTTAGTGCAGCTGCTCGCGCACACGCCGCTCGGGCTGACGGGCAGCATTTTTGCGGTGCAGATCCTGACCGACTATGCGGACCGGCTGATCTCGCTTCTGCTGGTGCAGGCTGTGCTCAAAGTCCCGGCGATCCGGAAAATGGCAGGAAACGGCTGACTTTCGTGATATTAAAATTCCTATATATAAGAAAAGACCGGAGAGACTGCGTGCCTCTCCGGTCTTTCTAACAATGATTTAACTTGTCAGTTTACGCGCTCACCGCACGTCTTGCATCCAGAACGCCGTCCAGAACGTCTGCGCTCATGAGACCATGCTCGAGTACGACGTCGCGCACGGACTTGCCGGTCCGGAGCGCTTCTTTTGCGACCTTGGCGGACTTGACATAGCCGATGTACGGGCAGAGGGCTGTCGCGATGCCGACGCTGTTCTGCTCGAGGGACAGGCAGCGGTCTTTGTTTGCCGTGATGCCCTTGATGCAGTTGACGATCAGTGTGCGGACGGCGCCCGTCAGAGCGGTGAAGGATTCAAACAGGCAGTGGAAGGTCACCGGCTCGAATGCATTCAGCTCGAGCTGTCCGGCTTCTGCCGCCATGGTGATGGTGGTGTCATGGCCGGCTACCAGGAAAGCGGCCTGTGTGACAACTTCCGGGATGACCGGGTTTACCTTGCCCGGCATGATGGAAGAGCCGTTCTGCATGGCCGGCAGGTTGATTTCGTTCAGTCCGCAGCGCGGGCCGGAAGAAAGAAGACGCAGGTCGTTGCACATCTTTGAGAGGCTGAGGGCACATGCCTTGAGCGCACCGGATACGGCGGCAAATCCGTCAAGATTCTCGGTTGCGTCAAAGAGGTCGCTCGCAATCGTTAAGCTGCGGCCGGCTACAGCGGAAAGCTGTGCGGCGATGTGAGTGCGATAATAAGCGGAAGCGTTGATGCCGGAGCCGATGGCGGTTGCACCGAGGCTGATCACGGACATCTCGCTTATTGCAGTTGACTTAAGTCTTGCGCGGCAGCGGTGAATCATCGAAGCATATCCGGCAAAGGACTCGCCCAGTGTCATCGGCACGGCGTCCTGCAGCTGGGTGCGGCCCATCTTCAGCACATCGTGGAATTCAACGCTCTTTTTCGTGAGCTCGGTCTCGAGTCTCTTAAGTTCAGCGTCCAGCGCATCGGCCAGATCCAGAACGGTCATCTTTCCGGCTGTCGGGATTGTGTCGTTGGTGGACTGAGCCTTGTTTACATCATCATTCGGGTGAACGAAATTGTAGGAGCCGAGGCCGCCGCCAAGGATTTCATTGGCGCGGTTGGCGATGACTTCGTTCATGTTCATGTTGGCGCTTGTCCCGGCGCCGCCCTGAATGCTGTCTACAATGAAGGAGCTGTCCCATTTGCCATCGATGACCTCATCGGCTGCGCGGCAGATGGCGTCGCACTTACCCTTCGCGAGGAGGCCGGCGCCGTGGTTGACGATGGCCGCCGCTTTCTTGATCATCGCAAGGTTGCGGATGAAGTCACGGTTCATGTGCTGACCTGTGATCTGGAAATTTCTGGCAGCCCGCTCAGCCTGAACGCCATAATATGCATCTGCCGGTACTTCCAGGGTTCCGATCGAATCAGCTTCAAGTCTCATGTTTGTATTCATCCTGTGCCTCCTCAAAATGCAAAATAAAAAACGCATGCGCGTGCACGAATATCTGTCGTGCTTCAACGCTCCTTTGCGTTTCGACGAGTGGATAATAAACCACCCCGCCGGATTTGTAAATATTATTAAGAAAAGTAGTGGAGAATTAAATTGATTCGACGTTTCAAAATTGAATAATCAAAAAAATCGCGGAGGAGACGGAAAATCGGTGAGCCGTTTTCAGTTGGAGACTGCCACGACACCTGTCCCGGAATGCGCTATAATGCATGGCAAATGCTGTTCAGCAGGGAGGTAAACATGAAAGTTCTGATGATTAACAGCAGCACGCATGAAAAGGGCTGCACGTATACGGCGCTCTCGGAAGTTGCCAGAGCGCTTCAGGAAGAAGGCATTGACTCAGAGATTGTGTGGCTCGGCACAAAGCCGGTGTCGGACTGCCTGAACTGCGGGTACTGCAAAAAAGAAGGACGCTGCGTCTGCGGCGACGTTGTGGACGATGTGATTGAAAAAGCAAAGCAGGCAGACGGCTACGTCTTCGGAACGCCCGTTTACTACGCACATCCGAGCGGCCGGCTGCTCTCGTTCATGGACCGGCTGTGGATCACGGCCGGAAAGTATCTTGCCTACAAGCCGGCGGCAGCCGTGGCCAGCGCGCGCCGCAACGGCCAGGTCTGCACGATGGATGTGATTAACAAACACTTCTCCATCAACCAGATGCCGATCGTGACCTCGTCCTACTGGAATCACGTCTTCGGCTCGGACGCAGAAGACGTCGCGCAGGACAAAGAAGGCCTTCAGACCATGTACAATCTCGGAAAAAACATGGCCTGGATGCTGAAACTGATCGAAAACGGCAGGAAAAACGGCATCACGCACCCGGACAACGTGACAAATGTGCGGACGAACTTCGCAAGATAAAAAAGCAATAGCGGGCGGACAAGGCCGGTGGGAAAGCGGCTGGCGGGAAAGAAGAGGCTGGCCGGTACACCGGAAGAAGCTTACTACCAAATTCCCGATGACATTTTCGGCTCTGGGCGGTCGGTCTGGTCATCGGGAATTCTTTTTTTCTTGTTTCCGGTGACGTTTTCAGCCCGAGATGGCCGATGTGATCAACAAAAATAGCTTGTTTCCGAATCCCGGTGACGTATTGGCATAAAAATACCCGGTCGGCGCATCGGAAAGACTTACTTTTTCATTCCCGGTGCCCCGATCGGGCTGATTTGCGGTTTCCTGTCATCGGAAGCAGACTGATTTGAAATTCCCGGTGCGCGGCGGGCTGGCTTGCGGCTCACAGTCACCGGAAACAAGCTTTTTCCCACTGCCTCCCT
>OMUP01000205.1 GCA_900314255.1 uncultured Lachnospiraceae bacterium
TTCTTCGCCGGAAGCTGTGTTTTTTATCCTTGTACATATTGAAATCCGCTTCGGTCAGCAGCGCATCAAAGTTCGCCACCTTGCCGGAAACGCACGCATATCCGATCGCCATGCTGATACCATTGTGGTCCGCGCTGTCCCGGATATGCCGGATCAGCAGCTGGATGTCCCGTTCCTCCAGATCCTCCGTCAGGGCGATGAACTCGTCTCCGCCCGTCCTGAAGACAGACTTCTCACCGGCGCATTCTCTTAAGATCCTGGCAGCTTCGATGATCAGCATATCCCCGGCGTGATGGCCTTCCGTATCGTTTGTATTCTTAAGGCCATTCAGATCGGTTGAGATCACACCGAGCACTCCGTCACCCTGCCACTTCCTGAGCCGATGCTCAAGGGCTCTGCGGTTTCCGGCGCCGGTCAGATCGTCGATCATGCTCTGCCTTTTCAGCTCACGGATGCTGTTTTTGTTGCGAACCATAATGGCGATGAAATCCATCAGGGTTGAATAGATGATCTTCGCCTTCCGCAGGCTCTCTTCAGACGGATTGATGACAAGCGTGAAACCCTCGGTCTCATTCTGAAGCAGCAGCCGTCCGGACACAAAGCTATGCACATCGCCGATGCGCAGGGAAAAATCCGGATGCGCTTTCTGGAATTCTCTCATGTCACGTACCATGACAAGCCGTTCCGATTCAAATCCTGCGTACAGCGCCCTGAGCTCTGTCCTCGGAATGCTCTGCAGTTCCTCTTTCAGCGGAACCACCCCCGGTGCCGTCCACTCACAGGTAGCGCTGACCGTATTGTCATCCCCCTCCTCGAAGATCAGGAACCTCTCCGGCTGCATCTCTTCCGAGATACTGGAAATCGTCTTCTCGATTCCCTTCTGAGGGTCCGGCTCTATCAATCCATTGGTGATCGCTTCATTTGCATGCAGTTCCTGATAGAACAGGTCATGGTCTTTCGCCAGCGTATCCAGATATTCGTTCAGATTGAAGGCAACCGAGACCTTCAGCGTGCGCTCGTCCCACGTGGTCAAAAACGAGCGGATGATCTGTCTTGTACCTGTTTTGTGCACCACATGGGATGAAGAAACCGCGCAGTCCATCCGCAGCATCAGGTTCGGACAGTTCTTGCACGGAGCGTCATATCCTTCCAGCGTCTTATAGCACAGACATCCGTCAAGGCTGTCGTCCGGGCCGATTCCGACATCTTAGCGCGCTGCCGGATTCATATAAACAAGCTCATACGTTGTCGGATCACTGATGATGACCCGTTCCGGGGTTTTGTCTAAGATCTCTCTCCGGATGCAGAGGTTATCTCCCGTGTAATGCCTGTTCCCGAACGTCTCTTTTTCCGCGCTGTTCAGTCTCCGGATCAAAAGCTGCATCAACTCGTCAAGGCTCATCACTTCCGAGCCATAAGCAGACGCATACGGCAGCTCAGGAATCGTCTGAATGCCAAACCTTTTCCACAATGGCGGAAGGATCCCGGAGACTGCCTCTATCTTCTGCCCGATATTGCCCGCGCAGTCTCTCCGGCAGAAGCACAGAAAAGAGCACAGACCGATCCGCGCAATCGCCCACCCGGGCGCAAACGATTCCCGAAGAGCAGCCGAAAACTCACCCAGGATCACTTTCGCATTCTCTTTACTATATCGCATCACCTCTGCAAAGGAAGGAACATCCATGAGAAGTCCGACGTAATCCATTCGGTTCAGGCGATAGTGATCCGCGTGCAGCAGTCCGGCTTCGACCGCTCCGCGGAAGCTGAGCAGACCCGTCTCATGGTCGACAAGTCCCAGGCGGGATTCCACATCCCCGGCTTTGTGTCCGCCTTCATGTACCATGGCGAGTGTTCCCGCGATCTCTTTCTCCTGATACCAGGGAACCCGGACAACGTCTGCCGCCTGAATCCTGCCGCTTATCAGCGCAAGTTCTTTCGCCCTGGCGGCATGACCCGCGGCTTTGCGCACCTTCTCCCCGTCCAGCTTCAGCCCGTCCGCGTCGAAGTGGCACCCGATCTCCTGCTCCGTTTTCCCGAGAAAGGCTGATTCATCCGGAATTCGTTCTGCCTTCTTCAGGGTTTTGCTCGCGCCAAGCAGCCGCCCCCTGCTGTCCTCCCAGTAAAACAAGTAAGGTGAATCTTCACAGAGTGCGCGGAAGAGACTGCTCTCTTTCAGAACCTGCTGACTGAGTGATCCGGTCTGTATCAATCCGAAAGACTGGCAGAACAGCGGAAGAAGCGCATCCCGGTCACTCATTTTCTCCCAGATGTCCTCCCGCTCGCACAGCAGGATATTCTTTGTTGCGCTCTTATGACTCACCAGTGCCTCGAACACCGTCCACCGGTAGGTACCGTTCCCGCTCCGGATGCGCACAAGCTCCCTGCGCACGGTGTCAACCCAGCTTTTTGTCTCTGTCTGCTTCCTCCCGGGGCTGATCAGTGCAGCAAAGCGTTCTCTGTCATCCGGATAGACCAGATTCTCAGAAAAGAAATCCGCAAACGCACGGAGCGTAAAGGGATTTCCCTGCCGATTCAGTTCCGGGTGATTGGAGCGCAGAACCTTCACCGCATCGTTACCGCGTTCTATTACATAGAATCCTTCGTAGAGCTGAAAGATATCCCGCAGCATATCATCCAGTGTCTTCGCCTGCTGAACTGTCTTGTTATTGCTGATATTATACAGATGGGCCTCGCCGACCCAGTGCGATTCATCTCCGGCAATCCAGCGGGCACTGGCCCGCATGTACTGTCCGTTATCCGCATAGGTGAGAGTTTCCGGCAGCTTTGAGTGAAAAGCCTTAAGCAGAAGCTGCTGAAATCTTCCGTGCAGCGGAGACCTCTCATTCAGAAGATTGGCATTCGCTTTGGCCATTTCCTGTGTCCCGGTGCTCCTCAGCTCCCGCTTGTAGGCATCATTTTCACTGAGCAGCGAGACGTTGGTTCCATTGACGCAAAAAAGCGCTGTAGGGGTATCCGAGATCATGTTGACATTCTCTGCGGCATTCAGCAGATGCGCTTCCCCGGGCATCTCAAGCTGGAGCCCCCCTGCGTGCATGAAAGAAATGGTATCTTCATAGCGCATCGGCTTTCCGTAGTAATATCCCTGGATCCGCCCGCAGCCGATCTTTTTCAGGAAGGCGACCTGCTCCTTCGTTTCGACTCCCTCCGCGAGTGTCTGCACGCCCAGCATTTTTGCCATCGCCACAACCGATGTGATGATCTGCCGGCTCCGGTCATCAAAGTGCCTGAAGAACCCCATGTCGATCTTGATGACATCAAAATGGTAATAGTGAAGAGAATTCAGCGAAGAATACTCGCTTCCAAAGTCGTCCATCCACACCTGGTAGCCGCCCTGCTGGAACTGCTGAACTGTTCTGGACATGCTGACAGGCGACCGGAACATAACCCGCTCGGTAATTTCAAAGAAAAGCACAGTTCTGGGAATCCGGTACCGTCTGACCATCGTATCAATTGTATCGATCGGATTGGCGACGTCAAAATCATATGCCGAGAGATTCATGGAGATCGGGACCATCGGCAGACCGTTGTCCATCCGGTCACGTGTCAGACGGCAGACCTGCTCCAGGACATACCGGTCAAGGCGGTTGATGAGTTGGGCGTTCTCAAGTACCGGGACAAAGACATCCGGATATATCATTCCCCTCTCCGGATCTTCCCAGCGGGCCAGCGCTTCAAAGCCGCAGATCTTTCCCGTCAGCGTCCGGACCACCGGCTGATAATATACCTTGATGTAATGCTTATCCAGAGCTTCGCTGAAGTGGCGCAGGACATAGTTCTTATTGGCCATGGCCTCCCCCATCGCGGGGCGGTAGACGGCTATGTTCCTGTTCCCGTCCGCCTTGATGCTGTCACAGGCTATTTTGGCCGCGTCGAAGGCTTGTTTCAGCGTTTCAAGCGTATCCTCCTGCGTAGACTTATAGATGCCTGCCTTCAGCTGAACGCCATCGTCGTGGATATACCCGTTGACCTCTCTGCAGACATGTTCCAGCTTTGCCTCCAGATCTTCTGCGGGCAGAAGCGCGAAGAAATGGTCCGCCGTCAGATGCCCTGCGAGCGAGCCGGGGAAATATCCGGTAATGGTTTGCGCGATCTTCCTGAGACACTGATCTCCCCGCTGCACGCCGTACAGGCGATTGTACTCCTTGAAACTGGTCACATCAAAGCTGACCGGGCAGAACCGATACACCGTATGATCTTCCAGACGCTTCTTCACCTGCTGCAATGCCACCTGAAAAAAATCATGCATGCCCAGGACACCAGTCTTGTCGCCAGCATTCTGATCGCTCGTGATCTGCTCCGATGAAAAGAGCAGAAGCACATACGCCTGTCCGAAGGCGGTCTCCTTGCGCGCTCCAATTCCCTGCACCTTCCGGAAGTGACCTTTCTGTGTCTGGTAATGATATGAGAAGTGAATATGCTCGGGGTGATCACCGGCGAGTTCATCAAGCGGCCTGTAGTCTTCCTCTTCCATCAGATTCTGATACCGGGAAGAGCAGAACTGCAGGAACGCTTCAGGATCCTCGCATTCATAAAGAGATGCCGCCTTCCGGTTTGCAAATACAATGCGCTCTGTCCGGTCTGCAAGAACGAAACAGACACCTCCGTCAATCAGATCATAATATGGCTCGTACTGTGCCTGCAGCCGTTCTGACTGTTCTGATACATTCATTTTTTTATCCATACTGGTCTGTCCCGGCAAAATCATCCATCATACCGGCCCTTGAAAAGGGGGTCCTTTCATTTTCCCCTCCATTATAACAAACATAAATATGTTGGCTTTACCAAAATATCGCCTTAAAGCCCCTTGCTGATCATCGAATGCTCCCCGGGCGTCAGCCTCCAGGCAATCTGTAACCAAATGAGCCGGACGCCACTGTGAGGAAAAAAGGCAAGCGATAAAAACAAGCGATAAAACAAGCGATAATATATCGCCAA
>OMUP01000126.1 GCA_900314255.1 uncultured Lachnospiraceae bacterium
CCGAAGGAAATGGCGATCGAGCTGTTCAAGCCATTTGTCATGCGGGAACTTGTGCGCCGCGGTATCGCGCGCAACATCAAGGACGCGAAGAAGAAGGTCGAGCAGCTGGATCAGTCTGTATGGGATGTTCTGGGCGATGTTATCAAGGAGCATCCGGTGATGCTCAACCGTGCCCCCACACTGCACAGACTGTCGATTCAGGCATTCGAGCCGATTCTTGTCGAGGGCAAGGCGATCAAGCTTCACCCGCTGGTATGCCCGGGCTTCAACGCCGACTTCGACGGCGACCAGATGGCTGTCCATCTTCCGCTTTCGGTCGAGGCGCAGGCGGAGTGCCGTTTCATGCTGCTGTCCCCGAACAACCTGCTGAAGCCGTCTGACGGAACGATCGTTACGGTTCCGACGCAGGATATGGTGCTTGGTATCTACTACCTGACACAGGAGAGACCGGGTGCAAAGGGCGAAGGTAAGATCTTCAAGAACGTAAACGAGGCAATTCTCGCATATGAGAACAAGGTGATCACGCTGCAGGCGAAGATCCGTGTCCGCACGTCAAAGAAGATGCCCGACGGATCGGTTGTGAGCGGAAACGTGGATTCCACGCTCGGCCGCTTCCTGTTCAACGAGATCATTCCACAGGATATCGGGTTTGTCGACAGAAGCGATCCGGCCAACGCGCTGGCGCTGGAAGTTGACTTCCATGTCGGCAAGAAGAAGCTGAAGAAGATTCTTCAGGCTGTCATCGATATCCACGGCACGACCACGACGGCCGAAGTGCTGGACAACATCAAGGCAATGGGATACAAGTTCTCGACCCGCGCGGCCATGACCGTATCCGTATCCGAGATGACCGTTCCGCCGGTGAAGCCGCAGCTGATCGCCAAGAGCGAGAAGATCGTGGACATCATCACGAGCAAATACAACCGCGGCCAGACGACCGACGAAGAGAGACACAAGAGCGTCATCCGCGAGTGGCAGCAGACCGATAACCAGCTGAAGAACGCACTGCTCTCCGGACTGGACAAATACAACAACATCTTCATGATGGCGGACTCCGGAGCCCGTGGTTCGAATGAGCAGATCAAGCAGCTCGCCGGTATGCGCGGACTTATGGCGGATACATCGGGCAACACCATCGAGCTCCCGATCAAGTCCAATTTCCGTGAAGGTCTGGACGTACTGGAGTACTTCATCTCCGCGCACGGCGCCCGCAAGGGTCTGTCCGACACGGCGCTGCGTACAGCCGACTCCGGATACCTCACCAGACGTCTGGTCGATGTATCGCAGGACCTCATCATCCGCGAGGCGGACTGCTCCGAACACCGCGGCGTGATCCCGGGCATGTACGTATCCGAGTTCCTGAACGACAGAGCGACAGCCAACTCCGATGAGAAGGCCGACGTTCTGGAGTCGCTGGAGGAGCGTATCACCGGCCGTTACCTGGCAGAGGATATCGTGAATCCGGAAACCGGCGAGATCGTCGCAAAGGCGAACCGCCTCGTCACAAAGGACAGAGCGAAGAAGATTCTGAAGGTTATCCAGCCGGACGAAAACGGCGTCAAGAAGGTCAAGATCCGCACGATCCTCACCTGCCGCTCCCACATGGGTGTGTGCGCAAAGTGCTACGGATCGAACATGGCGACCGGCCAGACCGTACAGATCGGCGAAGCAGTCGGCGTCATCGCGGCACAGTCCATCGGTGAGCCGGGTACCCAGCTGACCATGAGAACCTTCCACACCGGCGGTGTCGCAGGAAGCAACATCACACAGGGTCTTCCGCGTGTCGAGGAACTTTTCGAGGCACGCCGTCCGAAGAGCCAGGCTGTTCTGGCCGAGTTCGGCGGAACCGTGCATCTGAAGGAGAGCGAGAAGAAGTCGGAAGTCGAGATCGTCGACGAGAACGGCAACCGCAAGTCTTACGCAATCTCCCGCGAGGCCCGCGTCAAGGTAAGAGAGGGACAGGTCGTAGCCAAGGGCGAAGAACTGACCGAAGGCTCCAAGTGGCCTCACGATATCATCCGCATTCTGGGCGTGCGCGCGGTTCAGGACTACCTGATCAGCGAAGTGCAGAAGGTTTACCGTGTCCAGGGTGTTGATATCAACGACAAGCACATCGAGCTCATCGTCCGCCAGATGCTCCGCAAGATCAACGTGGACGATCCGGGCGATTCCGGATTCCTTCCGGGCGAGACCGTAAATCTTGTCGATTTCGAAGAGCGCAACGAGCAGCTCGAGGAAGAGGGCAAGACACAGGCGACCGGTACGCCGATCATCCTTGGTATCACCAAGGCATCTCTGGCGACCAACTCGTTCCTGTCCGCGGCATCCTTCCAGGAGACCACGAGAGTGCTCACCGAAGCCGCCATCAACGGCAAGGTCGATCCGCTCTACGGACTCAAGGAGAACGTTATCATCGGCAAGCTCATTCCGGCCGGCACCGGCATGCAGCGCTACCAGAACGTCAAGCTGGAGAGCGGCATCGATTACGAGGGCGAAGTCCGCGAGATCGAGGAAGAGCGCGACGAGGAGAAGGCCAGAAGAGAGGCCGGCGGCGACGACGCAATTGTGCAGCCGGGCGATGCGCTGAACTTTACCGAAGAGTAAGTCTCAAATGAGGACATTTGCCATTGACAAATGATCCGGAAACAAGGTATACTGACAAAGTGCGTGACTTTATCAAGCCGCGCACTTTGTTTCGTTTTATAGCGGCCACATTCCATTCAGGGAGGTGAAATGAATGCCAACATTTAACCAGTTAGTAAAACAGGGCAGACATACAGCAGCTAAGAAAAGCAACTCCCCGGCACTTCTGAAGGGATTCAATTCTCTTGAGAAGAGACAGGTGAGCGTAGCTTCTCCGCAGAAGAGAGGCGTCTGCACCGCGGTTAAGACGGCAACACCGAAGAAGCCGAATTCTGCACTCAGAAAGATCGCCAGAGTTCGTCTTTCCAACGGCATTGAAGTTACGTCTTATATTCCGGGTGAGGGCCACAATCTGCAGGAGCACTCTGTTGTTCTTGTCCGCGGCGGACGTGTAAAGGATCTTCCGGGTACCCGTTACCACATCATCCGCGGCACGCTCGATACCGCTGGCGTTGCAAACCGTATGCAGGCTCGTTCCAAGTACGGCGCAAAGCGTCCGAAGAAGAAGTAATTTCTGAATACAGTCATTCACTGTAATAAGAAGAAATGATCATGACAGGCGGAAAGACGCCGCGTCGCACCGGAACACGGACCGGTCTGACGGCTGAATCACAATTCGGAAACAGAAACAAGTGCCGGAATGGAAGATCGATGGCCGCAGATCGCCTTTCGTGCACGAACACAAAAATCAGTTTTGTGAGTACCGATGAATTAATTATTGTTAAGGAGGGAAGACCCGTGTCACGTAAAGGAAATGCTCCCAAAAGAGCGGTTTTACCGGATCCGGTGTACGGCGATGTCGTTGTGACCAAGCTTGTCAACAACATCATGCTTGACGGCAAGAAGTCGACAGCGCAGAAGATCGTATACGGAGCGTTCAATCAGATCGCTTCCAAGTCGGGCAAAGATGCACTTGAAGTCTTCAAAGAGGCTCTTGCCAACATCCAGCCTGAGGTCGAAGTAAAGGCGAAGCGTGTCGGCGGTGCCACCTATCAGGTGCCGAACAAGATCGAGGGCGCAAGAAAACAGACGCTTGCTCTTCGCTGGCTCACAACATTCTCCCGCCAGAGAGGCGAGAAGACAATGGAAGAAAGACTTGCCAACGAGATCCTCGACGCTGCGAACAATACCGGTGCTTCGATCAAGCGCAGGGAAGATATGGACAAGATGGCCGAGGCAAACAAGGCATTTGCTCATTACAGCAGATTTTAATCGTCCGTTTCGCAGACAGGAGGAAAGATAATGGCAGGAAGAGAATTCCCGCTTGAGCGTACCAGAAATATCGGAATCATGGCTCACATCGATGCCGGCAAGACGACACTGACCGAGCGTATTCTGTATTACACTGGTATCAACTACAAGATTGGTGATACGCATGACGGTACGGCTACCATGGACTGGATGGATGAGGAGAAGGAGAGAGGTATCACAATTACCTCCGCCGCCACCACATGCCACTGGACCAGACAGGCGTACAACAAGAATGTGCCGGGCGCGCTTACGAACCGTATCAACATCATTGATACTCCGGGACACGTAGACTTCACGGTAGAGGTTGAGAGATCTCTTCGTGTTCTCGACGGCGCTGTCGGCGTATTCGATGCAAAGAACGGCGTTGAGCCGCAGTCTGAGAACGTATGGCGTCAGGCTGACAAGTACAACGTTCCGCGTCTTGCATTCATGAACAAGATGGACAAGCTGGGCGCCGATTTCTTCGGCTCCACCAAGCAGCTTGTCACAAAGCTGGGCAAGAACCCGGTTATCGTGCAGATCCCGATCGGCAAGGAAGATTACTTCAAGGGCATCGTCGATCTGTTCGAGATGAAGGCATATCTCTACGAGAACGACAAGGGTGATTCCATCGAAGTTACGGATATCCCGGACGATCTCAAGGATCAGGCTGACGAGTACCACACAAAGCTCGTTGAGCAGTGCTGCGACTTCGATGAGAACCTCATGGAGAAGTATCTCGAAGGCGAAGAGCCGTCCATCGACGAGATGAAGGCTGCACTGCGCAAGGCGACGATCGCCGGCACAGCGATTCCGGTATTCTGCGGCACCGCATACAAGAACAAGGGTGTTCAGAAACTTCTGGACGGTGTCATCGAGTACCTTCCGTCCCCGATCGACATCCCGCCGGCAGAAGGCAAGGACCTGAACGGCAACGAAGTCAAGGTAGAGTCTACCGATGACGGCCCGTTCGCAGCTCTTGCATTCAAGATCATGACAGACCCGTTCGTCGGCAAGCTGGCATTTGCCCGTGTTTACCGCGGAACGGTTGATGCAGGATCCTACGTTCTCAACTCTACAAAGGATAAGAAGGAGCGTGTAGGCCGTATCCTTCTCATGCACGCCAACCACAGAGCCGAGCTTCAGAAGGCATACTCCGGCGATATCATCGCTATCGTAGGTCTGAAGAACACGACGACCGGTGATACGCTGTGCGATGAGGAGCACCCGGTTGTACTTGAGTCCATGGAGTTCCCGGAGCCGGTTATCGAGGTTGCCGTAGAGCCGAAGACTAAGAACGACCAGGTTAAGATGGGCGAAGCTCTTCAGAAGCTGGCAGAAGAAGACCCGACCTTCCGTGTTCACACGAACGCTGAGACTGGTCAGACCATCATCGCCGGCATGGGCGAGCTGCATCTGGACATCATCGTTGAGCGTATGAGACGTGAGTTCCACGTTGACGCTTCCGTTGGTGCTCCGCAGGTTGCTTACAAGGAGTGCTTCACAAAGGCTGTGGATGTAGATTCCAAGTACGCGAAGCAGTCCGGCGGCCGTGGTCAGTACGGTCATTGTAAGGTTAAGTTTGAGCCGATGGATCCGAACGGCGAGCAGACATTCAAGTTCGACAACGCGGTATCCGGCGGTGCGATCCCGAAGGAATATATCCCGGCAGTCGGCGAAGGTATCGAAGAGGCTGCTCAGTCCGGTATTCTTGCCGGATTCCCGGTACTCGGCGTACACGCTACAGTATGGGACGGATCCTATCATGAAGTCGACTCTTCCGAGATGGCATTCCACATCGCAGGTTCCATGGCGTTCAAGGATGCCATGAGCAAGGCACAGCCGGCTATTCTTGAGCCGATCATGCGTGTCGAAGTTACGATGCCGGAAGAGTACATGGGCGATGTCATCGGCGACCTGAACGCACGCCGCGGTCAGATCGAAGGCATGGAAGACATCGGCGGCGGCAAGATGGTCAAGGCCTATGTTCCGCTCGCAGAGATGTTCGGCTATGCGACAGACCTGCGCTCCAAGACACAGGGACGCGGCAACTACTCGATGTTCTTCGAGAAGTACCAGATCGCCCCGAAGAATGTTCAGGACAAGATCATCGCTGAGCACGGCGGCAAGTAATCCCGCACATTTTGCGAGAACTTGTTGAAAAATGGCACTAAGTTTAATATAATATTTTTCAGTATTACTGTCCGTCCGCAGACAGATTCTGCGGGCGGATGGCAGCCGAAATGTCGGCACTCATTTGCTTATATGAGTAATCACAAGGAGGATTAACAGCAATGGCAAAGGAAAAGTTCGTCAGAAACAAGCCGCATGTTAATATCGGTACCATTGGACACGTTGACCATGGTAAGACAACACTGACGGCAGCAATCACCACAGTTCTGGCTGAGAGACTTGGTCTGGGACATGCAGAAGCATTCGATCAGATCGATAAAGCACCGGAAGAGAAGGCACGTGGTATCACAATCTCCACTGCACACGTTGAGTACGAGACAGAGAAGAGACATTACGCACACGTTGACTGCCCCGGACATGCTGACTACGTAAAGAACATGATCACCGGTGCCGCTCAGATGGATGCCGCTATTCTCGTAGTAGCAGCTACCGACGGTGTTATGGCTCAGACACGTGAGCACATCCTGCTTGCACGTCAGGTAGGTGTTCCGTACATCGTTGTATTCCTGAACAAGTGCGACATGGTTGATGACGAAGAGCTTATCGACCTCGTTGAGATGGAAGTTCGTGAGCTCCTGAACGACTACGGCTATCCGGGCGATGACACCCCGATCATCCGTGGTTCGGCTCTGAAGGCTCTTGAGGATCCGAAGGGCAAGTGGGGCGATGCTGTTCTTGAACTGATGCACACCATCGACGAGTACGTTCCGGACCCGGTAAGAGATACCGAGAAGCCGTTCCTTATGCCGGTTGAGGACGTATTCACCATCACTGGCCGTGGTACTGTTGCTACAGGCCGTGTAGAGCGTGGTGTTCTTCATCCTGCTGATGAAGTTGAAATCGTTGGTATCACCGACGAAATCAAGAAGGTTGTCGTTACATCTCTTGAGATGTTCCGCAAGACCCTTGATGAGGCTATTCCGGGCGATAACATCGGCGTACTTCTCCGCGGCGTTGACAAGGACGGCGTTGAGAGAGGCCAGGTACTTGCAAAGCCGGGTTCTGTAACTCCGCATCACAAGTTCACCGCTCAGGTATACGTACTGACCAAGGACGAGGGCGGCCGTCATACACCGTTCTTCAACAACTACAGACCGCAGTTCTACTTCAGAACAACGGACGTTACCGGTGTTATCAATCTTCCGGAAGGCGTTGAGATGTGCATGCCGGGCGATAACGTAGAAATGACCGTTGAGCTGATCCACAAGGTTGCCATGGAGCAGGGACTTCGTTTCGCCATCCGTGAGGGCGGCAGAACAGTTGGCTCCGGTGCCGTTGCGAAGATCATCGAGTAATTCTCAAACGGAACTGTAAAGTCAATACAGTCTTGACAGGGGCCCTGAAGGCCGGCCGGGTTCATTCGAAATCCGCCGCCTGAAGGGCTTCTTTCTTTTGTCTGAAATGAAAACGCAAAATGAGCGGCCGGGACCGTGACGCTTCGCGCGTGCTGCGCTGTGTGCCTCGTGTTGCGCGGTAAAGTTCACGGGTATAGTCACGGACTATAGCGGGTGCTTGTTTTTTGGAATTTCACAAGTGAAGATCCGGATGGTAGTATATGGAACATCCGCAGGGATAGAAAGGTCCATTCTGGATGATTGAGTTAAAGAATATCAACAAAACATTTGTCACGAAGGAAGCGACGGTCCATGCGGTGAAGAATGCAACGCTTTCCATTGGTGAGGGCGAGATCTATGGCGTGATCGGGTACTCCGGCGCCGGCAAGTCAACGCTTGTCCGCTGCATCAACCTGCTGGAGATTCCGGAGAGCGGATCGCTTCATATCGACGGTTTCGGAACCGTGACGATGGAGCCCGGGAAAAAGAAACCCGAGTTTGAGCCGGAGAACGGAAGCGGGAAGAGACCGCTTACGGACAAGGATCTGCGGCAGCTGCGCAAGGGCATCGGGATGATCTTCCAGCATTTCAACCTGCTGGACCGCAGCACGGTGTATGACAATGTCGCGTTTCCGCTGAAGAAAAGCGGCAAGACAAAGGAAGAGATCAAAGCGAAGGTGGCTGAGCTGCTGAAGCTGGTCGGACTCACCGAAAAGGCAAATTCGTATCCGAGTGAGCTTTCGGGCGGCCAGAAGCAGAGAGTCGCGATCGCCAGAGCACTTGCCAACGATCCGAAGATTCTGCTTTCGGACGAGGCCACGAGTGCACTGGATCCGGACGTCACCGAGTCGATCCTGAAGCTGCTGAAGGAACTGAATCAGAAGCTCGGGCTGACGATTGTCCTGATTACACACGAGATGGCCGTCATCAAGGAAATCTGCAACGAAGTCGCCGTCATGGAAAATGGTGAAATCGTCGAGACCGGACATGTCTACGACGTGTTCAATCTTCCGAAGTCCGACATCGCGACGAGCTTCGTCGAGAGCTCCAGCGGACTCAAACGAATTGACAAACTCTTTGCCGGAAATTCGCCGCTGGTCAAAAAGACAGAGCCGGGCGACGTGCTGGTACGGCTTGTCTTTGCCGGTCCGTGTGCGGATGAGGCACTGATCACGGAGACGGCCAAAGAGACGGGATGCCGGGTCAACATTGTTCTGGCCAACATCGATCTTCTCGAGGAAAAGCCGCTCGGCAGCATGATCGTCATGATCAAGGGCTCGAAAGAGCAGACAGCAGCCGCTGTTAACAAGCTGAAAAACAGCGGCGTGAGAGTTGAGGAAGTCACTGATGAAGATGTGAGAAAGGAGGAAGAAGAATCATGAATCTGCAGGCAATTATGCCGAACGTGATGGATTACACAGACAAGCTTCAGACAGCTGTTATATCCACACTTCAGATGTTTCTGATTTCCGGAATCTTCACACTGATCTTCGGATTTATCTTCGGAATCCTGCTGATCGTCACCAACAGTGACGGCATCGCGCCGAACAAGGTGGTCTACTACATTGTGACCATCGTCACGAACTTCTTCCGTGCGATTCCATTTGTCATCCTGCTGATCTTCCTGATTCCGTTCACGAGAATTATCGTCGGGACGTCAATCGGTGTGACGGGCGCCATCGTGCCGCTGGTATTCGGCGCGACGCCGTTCTTCACGAGGCAGGTTGAGTCGGTGCTGGCAAGCGTCGATCCCGGAAAGATCGAGGCGGCGCGCGCGATGGGCTGTTCCGTTCCGGACATCATCTTCCGCGTGTATCTGGCCGAGGCGGTTCCGGATCTCTGGAGAGCGATCACGATCACAGCCATCAGTCTGATCGGACTTACCACCATGGCAGGTGCGGTCGGCGCAGGCGGTATCGGAAGCTTCGCCATCAACTATGGCCAGAACCTGCATCACCAGGATGTCGTCAATGTGTGCGTAGTGATTCTTCTGATCTTCGTCACGGTTCTGCAGACAGTCGGGAACCTGCTGGCGAGGAAGACGACGAATCGGAAAATATTCGCAAAAAAGGTAACGCTCTGAGATTTCAGAGGGGCTGCCGGCCGGCCCTTAAAGTCTGGCCGGGGAGAAAGGGAGGAAAACGTATGAGGACTATCACAAGATTTGCATCGGCAGCAGCAGCGGCTGTGCTTTCAGCAGGTGTTCTGGCAGGCTGCGGAAGCAGCACCACAAGCACGACAACAACGGGCGCAGCATCCGGCAGCACAACGACCGCGGCGGCAGGCAGCACGACGACGAAGGCGGCAGCCAAGTCCAGCGGAGAAGCAGTCAAGATCGGAATCCCGGATGACGCCACCAACGGCGGCCGCGCCATCAAGCTTCTCGAGTCCGCGGGCCTGATCGAGGTTGATCCGGCAGCCGGCTACACACCGGAGACAAAGGACATCACCAAGTACCTCTACAACATCGAGGTTGTTCCGGCTCAGGCCAACACCCTGCCGTCCACGCTGGATGACTACGGCGCATGCGTCATCAACGGCACCTACGCGATCCCGCAGGGCCTTGTTCCGAGTAAGGACGCCCTGATCGTCGAGAGCCAGGATACCGGCAGTTCTGACAACCCGTATGTCAACGTCATCGTCGCCCGTTCGGCCGACAAGGACAACGAGACCTACAAGAAGATCGTTGACGCATTCCAGACACAGTATGTCGGCGACTACATCGTTGCCAAGTACAGCGAAGCGTTCATTCCGGCATTTTCCGCGTATGATTCGTCCAAGCAGGAAGACAACACCGCCGAGGTTGACGCCTATACATCCGACAAGTCCGGCAAGACCGTCGTGAAAGTCGGCGTGTGCGGATCCTCCAACGATCACTGGAAGGCTGTTCAGAAGGTGCTCGACGATGAAGGCGCCAACATCTACATCGACCTGGTTGAGTTTGATGCCTACAATCTTCCGAACGAAGCGCTGAACTCCGGCGAGATCGACCTGAACTCGTTCCAGCACAAGGCATATCTGGCAAATGAAGTGAAGACGCAGGGCTATGCGATCGAATCCATCGGCGACACTCTGATGGCACCGCTCTCCCTGTATTCCCACAAGGCAAAGACTCTTGACGATCTCAAGACTCTGGCAGGAAAGAAGGCTTAAAACAATATGAGCAAGACGGATAGTATTATTCGTCAGCAGGCACAGGCCGACCGCGACTATGCGGTCGGCCTTCGTGAGTATCTTCACATGCATCCGGAACTCTCGGCCAAAGAGTTCCACACGCAGGAAAAAATCGAGGAAGAACTCCACAAACTCGGGCTGACGACGAAACGGAT
>OMUP01000166.1 GCA_900314255.1 uncultured Lachnospiraceae bacterium
ACGGCCTGCGGGATGATCTCGACGCCGTAGACTTTAGCCGCTTTCTGCGCGAGGAAGAGGCTGATGGTGCCGATGCCGCAGTAGAGATCCCAGACCGTCTCACCGCCGTGCAGGTCTGCGAATTCCAGCGCTTTGGCGTAAAGTTTTTCCGTCTGCGTGCGGTTCACCTGAAAGAAGGAATTCGGCGAGACGCGAAAGGAGAGCTTCCCGATCGTGTCCGTGATCCGGCCGCTGCCGGAGAGAACCTCCGTGTGCGGTCCCAGGATCACATTGTCGGGCTTCGGCTGCACATTGAGGCACACACTCGCCACGCCAAGGTCCAGCAGAGCCTGTACGAGTGCGTCAAGATGCGGAACTTTTTCTCCTGCGGAGACGAGGCACACGAGGGTCTCACCCGACCCGGCCGTGCGCATGAGGACATGGCGGATAAGCCCGGTGTGCGTTTCTTCGCTGTAGACCGGCACGTTGTACTGCAGCAGCCAGCTGCGGACGGCTTTCAGAATGGCCGCGTTGCCCGCGTCGCCAAGCAGACAGTCATACTCCGGCATCGGGACGATCCGGTGCGTGTGTTCCGCAAAGAAACCGAACACGGGATTTCCGGATGCGTCCGTACCGACCGGAACCTGTTCCTTGTTGCGGTAGCGGCGCGGGTCGTCCATCCCGAGAATCGGCGCCACGCTGACATCCGAGAGATCCAGACTTGCGATGCGGGTGAGTGCGTCGCGCACCTTCGTCTCTTTGGCCGCCAGCTGTGCGCTGTAGCTCATCTGCATGATCTGGCAGCCGCCGCAGCGCTCCGAAACCGGACACTGCGGGCGCACACGGGACGCGGATGCCTCAAGCACCTGCACGAGCTTTGCGAAGCCATAGGTTTTTTTCAGCCGGATGACCTGCGCGCGGACTCTGTCGCCCGGGACAGTCCGCTTCACAAAGAGCGTCAGGCCGCCGGCATGTCCGACTCCGGATCCGTCACTGGAGAGTGCCGTGATGTCCAGCGTGAGGATGTCCCCTTTTGCGACGGAAGCCTTTGGCGCTCTGTCCGCAGCCGGCGCGCCGTTCTGGCGGCCCGGCTTCCGTGCCTCTGACGGTTTCCCCGCCTTTTCCGGCCGCCCTGCCGGTCTCGGTCTTTTCCTTTTCTTTTGCTTATCTGCCGGCATTTGTCATCTGTCCTCTTCGCCTTCGTAGAAGGCTTTTCCGTCTTCGGTGGTGCGGCGCACCCGTACGCCGCCGAGCCACCGGTTCACATCGAGCCATTCCCCGCTGTTGCGCACGTTCAGGGCCTCGCGGATGGTTTCCATCTTGGCATCCAGATCGTCGGCCTTGGAGAGGGCCAGTGCCTCGGCGGTTTTCGGGAGCACCGGGGATCCGTATTCAAGCATGCCGTGGTGCGCGAGGATACAGTGGCCGATCTCGTCCTGCAGATCCTGCGGGAACCCTTCTATGGCGCTCATATGAGCGCGGACCATCTCAAACCCGATCATGATATGGCCGAGCAGATTGCCCTCGTCGGAGTAGTCGACCTGCGGAAACGGCGTCATTTCGCGCGTCTTGCCCACGTCGTGCAGCATGGCCGACGCAATCAGCACGTCCCGGTCCAGAAAATCATAGCGCATGGCCAGAAAATCGCAGATCTTCGTGACGGACAGCGTGTGCTCGAGCAGCCCGCCCACAAAGCTGTGGTGAACCGTGCGCGCCGCCGATGCCGTCGCAAAGCTTCTGATAAATTCTTTGTCGTCCTCAAAGAATGAATTCAGCAGCTTCCGGATGTACGGATTTTTGATGCTGTCACGGAACTGCATCAGTTCCGCGTACATATCTTTGAGCGGATAGCGGCTGGCCGGCATGTAGTCGCCGGGGCTGTAGCTTCCCGGCTGCGCTTTCATGAGCTTTTCGACTTTGAACTGAATCTTGCCGTTGTACACCGTGACGGTGCCGCTGACATTTACAAAATCGTTGGCCTCGAAATCAGCGATCGCCGGTGAGTCGATATCCCAGATCTTTGTGTCCACCGACCCGGTCCTGTCTCCCAGCGTCAGGCTGTAGTAATCCTTGCCCCGCTTGGACTGGTAAGTCGCCTTCGTGCGCACAAGGTAAATGCCTGAAATCCGATCGCCTTCCTGAAAATCTTTGATGTAAATCATGCTGTCCTCCGTTTCTGTCTTTGCATTATACCCGCCATGGCCTGACAATTCCATCAAAGTACAGCTGAAATTTCAGGTTCCTTCTGATATGATAGGATGATAAATGTCAGCATCATCTGCCCTCATGCCCTGGCGCATACGGGAGCGGACTGATGTCTTTTGCTTCAGAACAAAGCCGCAAAACAGGCGGCTGGAAAGTATATACCGGATATGAACACAAAAGTACTGCGCACACTGGAATTTGACAAAATCACGGAACGGCTGGCGTCATTTGCCGACTCGGAGCCGGGGAAAGCGGCCGCGAGGGCGCTTCTTCCGATGACGGATCTGCAGGCGGTGAAGGCTGCCCAGAAGGAGACCGATGACGCTCTGCGGCGGATCTTCGCGAAGGGAAAGGTTTCCTTTCAGGGGGTGAGCGACATCCGGGGCTCCATCCGGCGCCTGAAAGCGGACGCACCGCTTGGCTGCGGCGAGCTGCTTAAGATCGCGGCCCTGCTGTCGACTGCGGAGCACGTGAAGAATTACTATGAACCGGAGACGGATACGCTGCTCGGACTGCTCACGGTGCTGGATGGTCTGGAGTCACTTCGCACGCAGATCACACGCGCAATTCTTTCCGAGGACGAAGTGGCTGACAGTGCCAGCCCGAAGCTGCGCAGTCTGCGGCGCGAACAAGACCGCATCAATGAAAAGATCCACAGCGAGCTCACGCGGATGCTGAGCGGGTCTCCCCGCAGCTGTCTGCAGGACGCCGTCATCACGACGCGCCAGGGCCGCTACTGCCTGCCGGTCAAGGCCGAGTACCGCTCCCGGATCCCGGGCATGATTCATGATCAGTCTGCATCAGGTTCGACGCTTTTCATCGAGCCGGAGACAGTCGTGCGCTTCGACAATGACCTGAAAACCAACGCGATGGAGCAGGAAAAGGAAATCGCAGAAATCCTGAAAAATCTCTCCCAGGAGTGTGCGCAGTACACGGACATTCTGGAAGAGGATTACACGGTGCTTGCGCGGCTGGATCTGATATTTGCCAAGGGGGCGCTGGCGCGCGCCATGAAGGCGGTGGCACCCTCCCTGAATGACACGGGTGTGTTCGACATCCGCAAGGGACGGCACCCGCTGATTGACCCGAAGCGCGTGGTTCCCATCGACATCCGGATGGGCACCGATTTTCACCAGCTTGTCATCACCGGCCCGAACACCGGCGGCAAGACGGTGACGCTCAAGACCGTCGGCCTGCTGACGCTGATGGCCCAGTCCGGCCTGCTGATCCCGGCCGGCGACCACTCGGCCATCGCGGTGTACCGGGAGATTTACGCCGACATCGGCGATGAGCAGAGCATCGAGCAGAACCTGAGTACGTTCTCTGCCCACATGACCAACACGATCAATATCCTGAAGGCCGCGGATTCTCACTGCCTGA
>OMUP01000127.1 GCA_900314255.1 uncultured Lachnospiraceae bacterium
GCATCAGAGTTTCCTCCATTGTGCAATATTCCCCACTGCTGCCTCCCGTAGGAGTCTGGGCCGTGTCTCAGTCCCAATGTGGCCGGTCACCCTCTCAGGTCGGCTACTGATCGTCGGTTTGGTGGGCCGTTGCCCCGCCAACTGCCTAATCAGACGCGGGACCATCTTATACCACCAGAGTTTTTCACACAGATACATGCGTACCCGTGCGCTTATGCGGTTTTACCAGTCGTTTCCAACTGCTATCCCCCGGTATAAGGCAGGTTTCCCACGCGTTACTCACCCGTCCGCCACTCAGTCATTTTCCTTTTCCGAAGAATCGAAAAATGCTTCGTTCGACTTGCATGTGTTAAGCACGCCGCCAGCGTTCATCCTGAGCCAGGATCGAACTCTCATAAAAAGGTCTTTCCTTGGCCAGATAAATCTGGTCTTTTTTGGTTCCAGAACTTACTGTTCTTGGTTGGCTGATCCGTTCATCTTCATAAAAGATAAGCGAATCGCCGTTCGTAGAAAATTCATAAAAGAATTTTCAGGGTTGGTTTACTGTTCAGTTATCAAGGAACGTGTCCCCCGAAAGTGGCTTGTTTGCTGGCTTTGTGGGCCTCGCGTTTCGTGCCTCTCTCGCGGCGACTCATATATACTATCATCCGCTTCCGAACCTGTCAACAACTTTTTTGCGAATTTTTACAAGTTTTTTAAACTGCGTTTTCAGGCGGTTCAGACTCTTTACGTGAGTGTTCTCAGAAACGGATCCGAAGCATACAGTACCTTCAGAAGCGGATGCGCTGTAATGGACATTACCAGCGGTGAGCTCTCGTTCTGTCCGAGCGTCACAGCGAAAAGAACCAGCCAGACAATCAGGAGCGCTTCAAGGATTCCTGTCACAGCGCCCAGAGTCCGGTTGACTCCGCTTATCGCTCTGTTGTGCAGCCCCACTGAAAGCGCTGCGTACAGGAGCCGCATCAGCAGCCATGTTATAAAGAACAGCCCGATCCGCACAATCGAGGAGAACAGCGTTTCAGTCACCGCATCAGCTATTCCTGTCACAACCGTATCTCTGGCGGAGACAACTGCCTGATTGATTCCCTCGATGACGGCAGTCGGCAGTGACGCAAGTACTTCCGCTATATCTGAAAGTGTCTGGTCATTTTTCCCGTCCGTTCCGTCACTGCTGTCCGGGTTTTCTGTCTCTGGTGCAGAATCTGCATTTTCAGACAGAGTTGAATATACAGACGAATTCATCGTCTGATAGAAATTTGTATTTTCTTTTAAAAAGTTTTCTGCCTGTCCACTGAAATGGCTCGCCACAAAAAGGCACACCACCAGTGTCAGTACGGAAAACAGCATCCGAAGGAAGCCTCTTGCCGCTCCGGATATAATGCAGACCGCAAAGGTCAGCAGCACAATGAATGTCAGTATATCCACAGATTCTCCCGATATTACCGCAGACTGATTTTCTGAATATAATTGGTCGTGATCAGGAAACAGCTGCCTCGGCTGCCCGTCGGGATAACATCCGTGACCGGTAGCTGTGCGGTGATATCGGCAATTTTCCGGCCTCCGGCTGAATAAATCCGAAACGAGCTGTCATTGTTCATGTAAATTCTACCGTGATCAAAGCAGAAATTCGAATAGCTCTGGTCGATCGAAACCGAGCACAGCTTTGTGCCTGACAAGTCGTACACTTCCAGTTTATATGCCGAGTTCTCATCTTCGATGATCAGGCCGATTCTGTCTTCCGCATAAAATGTCTTCTGAATTTTTCCGTCGATCTGCACCCGCTGTGTCTGGGACGGATAATCTCCCACCGAATAATACGTTATCGAATCTTCACTTACTGCCACTGCCTTGGTATTGCCGAAAAAGTGTACGTCGCCCACCAATTTGTCATCGAAGTTGTCAAAGCCACCGACAAGGCGCTTGTTCTCGCTCTGCCCGGTGTCCGAGAAATTATAAAATGCGACATTGGCCGTCACAGTATCGCCCGATATGCATGCGTACGCGAGAACCAGCTGCTGTGCATTGTCGGAAATTGAAATCGCCAGAGGATAGCCCTCCCCGGTCAGGGTCGTCTTGACAGCATACACCTGGTTTCCTTCAGTGTCATAGAGTGTGACGTAATTGGCATTGCCGTCGCTGAGCGACGCGGCCACAAGGCCGTCTGCGCTCAGTTCAATCTCTGTGATGGTGTACGCAGTCGTGATCTCCCGGAGAAAACCAGACCGGTTAAAGACAATAACCTGGCTTCCCGTCATATCTCCGATCGCGAAATATCCGTTATTGATGCGGATCTCCGGATTGTTCATGGAATATGAATAATTCCACAGCATCTCCCCTCCGCTGCCGAAGCACGCGGCTCCGTCGTTCGAATAGCGGATAAAGCCTCCGTTATAGGATACAAACTGGGAAGCATCTGTATCTTCCCGGCTGGAGGACGCCGTGATTGAGTACGAACTATAGCTTTTGTTGAACAGCCAGACGATCAGCAGCACGCAGACGAGTATAAGAACCAGTCCGAGCCTCATAAGTCTGGCCCGGACTTTCCTGCGATGCCTGCGCAGCTTGTTCTGCATCTGCGTTCTGTCGTACTCTTCGTTCTGGCTTTCTCGGCGGATGTTTATAACTTTGCCGTTCCTCCTCTGCCGATTTTCGTTATTTCCACTCATCCGGCGGTCTGCCTCTCTTTATTTTTTTCTGGCCATATCCATCGCTTCGGCAATCGTCGTCAGCTTGTTGTCCGACATAACCTTCCGCAGCGATTCCAGTTTGTCAAGGTCAGAGAAGTCCGGGCCGAGATACGGCTCATAGTTCGTTGATATGTACAGTCTCTGCTGTTTGACTCTCTCTTCAAGTTCCGTCTCGGTTTTTCTGCGCTGCTCAAGCGTGGACTTCAGAGAGTCTGTCTTCTTCTGATGCCTGCCTTCGATTTCCGAAATGATATCCGGCTTGGTATTTTTCTCAAAATCATCCAGGGCCTGTTTCTGCTTTTCATTTATGCTCTGGATTTCGCTGTTGATCTGCTCGATCTTCTTATCGTATTCTTCCAGTCCGTAGGCTGCCTCATCTGTATCTTTCTTGATGCCGCGCGTGATCTGCTTCATTTTCTTTTTGTTCGCACGGGTCTGCTTTTTCATCTGACGCGCCGACTCGATGACATCCAGATGCGTCAGAATCGTCTCTGTCCGTACGGAACGGATAATCGTAAAGAAGACAATGGCCATCACGGTATCATACAGAAGCGGGACAAGCGGTGAAACGTTCAGTATCGGCAGCCGCTGCGGCAGAATGTACAAGCACCCGACCGGAATAATGAGAAACACGATCAGCAGAATAACCGCATACAGAAACTTCGGTCCGAATCCTTTCGCATAGCACAGTACATAAAAGAATGTGCTGTCCGCAAAGGAGGGGATCTCATTCTCCGCGAACATTTCTTTTCTCTTTTTCTTCAGTTCTGTGTTCTCATTCTTCAGATGCTCTGTTTCGTTCCGGATTCTGTCCTTTACGCCAGCCTGTTTTGATTTCTCGCGGGCATCCGTCACATCCTTCAGCTTGGCCTTTTCTGAACTGATCGAACGGTCAAATCCCATCCGGACAGCCGACTCTCCGTCCTTGACCTTGGTATTGATCTCGTCCTCGATCGTTTTCTCTGTCTCCGAAATTTTCTCTTCCAGGTCCGAGATTTCCCGTTTGATCTGCTCCTGGCGCGTGACACCGCCCTGATATTCTTTTACTTCCGCAATAATTTTATCCAGATCGTCCAGCGATCCGTTCAGAATATTCTTTTCCGCCATATCCGTATTTCACCTCACTGTCTGAGGGACAACCTGTCACTTTCCGGCGCGGTAGAAATTGATAAGGCAGCCGTCCAGGATGATCTCTTTTTCGTCATCCGTGAGCGGATCCATTTTCAGTTCAATCTCCTTCATGCCCTTTGTGACAACGAACGCCTTGTAGACCGCTTTTCCTTCCGCGAGATCCTTTCTGACATCCGGTATGAAAATATAATCTCCATTGGCAAATGGCAGTTCGCCCTTGTCGATGAGCAGCGGCAGCATGCCCCAGTTGATCAGATTGCTGCGATACCGCTTCGTCGCGTATTCATTTGCAATATTGGCCCAGCCGCCGAGAACCTTCTGGCAGGAAGCTGCCTGTTCTCTGGCAGAACCGTCGCCCGGCTTCACCGCAAAGATCGTGCTTCCGATGCCGATACCTGAAACATCTGTTCCGAAAGCATTCTTTATGTCTTTCAGAACGCCATCCACTTCCGGGAATGCCTTTGCCGGGTCTTCTCCGTTTTCGACTGCTTCCTCGGCTTTCTGCACCTCTTTGGCTCTGCCGACATAGGCCGGATCTTTTCTGGAGAGTGCAAACTCTGCCAGCCGCAGCGGATTGGAGCGGTAGGACGAGGTCTCGCCGGACGGAATCAGCTCATCAGTCGTCGTGACCGGATCGTGGATCTCGGAGACAACTTTTATAAGAAGATTTTCCGGCAGAGGAGCCATCTTCGGCCACGGCTTGATGTTCGGCCCCTGAACCAGCTCCTGGTCCGGATCTGCATGACCATAGCCGTCGAATACTCTGTTCTTGTATATGGCAGCGTCGAAATGGTATACCGGTCCGGTGAATTCCGTATCCATCTCGGTGGCCGCGGTAAGTCTTCCCTTGTTAGCTGCCGTCGCCGCGATAGACCGCGCGTCCATGAGCGCAACCGAGGAGATCTGTCCCTCCTGAACCTTGCTTCCTTCGCGGTTCGGGAAGTTTCGGGTCGAATGGCGGATGGAGAATCCGTTGTTGGCCGGGGTATCGCCTGCGCCGAAGCACGGTCCGCAGAAGCACGTCTTGACAACCGCGCCGGCTTCGATCAGATCGGCCATCCTGCCATTTTTCACGAGTTCCATGTAGATCGGCATGCTGGCCGGATATACGCTGAGCGTAAATTCGTCGTGGCCGACATTTTTGCCTCGCAGAATGTCGGCCGCCGAGCAGATATTCTCAAAGCCGCCGCCGGCGCATCCTGCGATGACGCCCTGATCGACATACAGCTTTCCGTTCCGCACTTTATCCTGCAGTGAAACTTTCACTCTGCCGCCGAAGCTGATCTTTGCATTCTCCTCGACTTCGTGCAGAATGTCAGAAAGATTGCTGTTGACCTCGTCAATGGTATAGGCGTTGCTCGGATGATACGGCATTGCAATCATCGGCCGGATCTCAGAAAGATCGACGTTAAGAATTCCGTCATAGTAAGCCGTCCTGCCCGGCTCAAGCTTTTTGTAAGCCTCGCTGCGGCCGTGAACAGCATACCACTCTTCCGTCTTTTCATCCGTCTCCCAGATTGACGAGAGGCATGTCGTCTCAGTCGTCATGACGTCGACGCCGATCCGGAAGTCCATGCTCAGGTTCCGGACGCCGGGGCCGATGAACTCCATCACCTTATTCTTGACAAATCCGTTCTTAAATACCGCTTTGATGATGGCAAGCGCTACATCCTGCGGGCCGACGCCGCGGACCAGGCTGCCGGTCATGTAGATACCGATGACCTTCGGGCACGCGATATCATAGGTCTTGCCGAGGAGCTGTTTTACCAGTTCCGGGCCGCCTTCTCCCATCGCCATGGTGCCGAGCGCGCCATAACGGGTATGGCTGTCAGAGCCCAGGATCATGCAGCCGGTTTCGGCCAGCATTTCGCGTGCGTATTCATGAATAACCGCTACATGCGGCGGAACATAAATTCCGCCAAACTTTTTTGCGGCTGACAGGCCGAACACATGATCGTCCTCGTTGATTGTACCGCCAACCGCACACAGCGAATTGTGGCAGTTGGTGAGCACATACGGCATCGGAAATTCTTTCAGGCCGGAGGCAATCGCAGTCTGAATAATGCCGACATAGGTGATATCATGCGACGTCATCTTGTCAAAGCGGATCTGCAGATGTTCCATGTCATCCGCTTTATTGTGATTTTTCAGAATGCCGTATGCCATCGTCTGCTTCAGGGCATCTTCCCGGCGGACATCAAGGCCGGTTTCTTTCCGGATCGCAGCGGCAGCTTCCGGGCCGTCCGGAATCAGTTTCCGGCCGCCGATCAGATAGGTTCCCGTGTCATTGCATGTAATCATCTGCTGTCATCCCTTCTGCTGTCCGTCTTCCATCGCGCCAAGAATTGCAGCCTTGAGATCCGCGATCTCATCCGCACTGATCTCATGCTGTTTCCATGTGACCTGCACCTCGTCGTTCTTATATCTCGGAATCATATGAACGTGATAGTGGAATACCGTCTGTCCCGCCGCAAGGCCGTTGTTCTGAACGACGTTGAGCCCCTCATATCCGAGCGCCTTGTTCATGGCCTTTGCGATCTTCACAGCCGTCTGCGCAACATGAGCAGCCGTCGCATCATCCAAATCATATATATTGTCGAAATGATTTTTCGGTATGATCAGCACATGCCCGCGGGTCGCCGGACCTGCGTCGAAAATAACCTTCAGGACGTCATCTTCATAAAGGGCATTGACGGGTATATCGCCATTGGCAAGTTTGCAGAAAATGCAGTCGTCTTTTTTCATCAGCTGTGCTCCTTTTTAAGTTACGAAAGCCTAAAGAAATACAGCTTAATAATAGTCCAAAAGCATAATCACCGCAACCCGCCATTTCGCACGTCACGTCAAAAGGCGCGTCATAAGACAGCCGGCCAGGAGACATCAGAAGCGCATTTCAGTTCAGAATATGGACCGTCAGATGTCCTCTTCCGAGTCCCAGAACATCTCCGTCCGTCAGCATTCTGCTTTCTCCCGGACCAAGCCGCTGTCCGTTCAGTGTCGTCCCGTTGGTAGAACCAAGGTCTGTAACTGCCATATTTTCTCCGATCCTGAACAATTTCAGGTGCCGGCGGCTGACCGTTCTGTCGGAAAGCCGCGCATCACACACCGGATTGGTCCCGACAATAAAAGGCAAAGATTCCACCTCAAATACTCTGCCCGTCCCGTCATCCAGATAAATTCCCGTCTCATCGCCCTCGTTTTCATTCCATACCATCGGAAGCGGGCTGGTTTCATCGCCAAACAGCGCTCTCTCGCCGTCTTCACCCGTAGCCGGATGATACAGCTTTTCTGTCTCATCCTCCGGCTTGTCCGGACTCATCTCCGGGCGGCTTTTCCGTGACTTTTTCCTCTTCATCTTCTTTTCACTTTCATCCGGGGTAATTTTTTCGATTTCCAGCTTTTCCAGACCTTTTTCCCTTGCTTTACGTGGGACGCCTGCGGATGCTCTGGCAAGAGCGGCTGCCGCCACCGCAGAAACCGTACAGGTTCCGAGCAGTATCAGTGAATTTCTCTCAAATGGCAGAAATCCCGGATACATCAGCAGGCCGGCGCTGCCTGCCGACAGAATTCCAAAAAACACAGCTGCTGCAGCAAACGGGATCCTACTTTTCTTTCTGGCATCCGTTCTTTTTTTCCTGTTCTTTTTTCTCTCCGGTTCAGGTAAAACGGCGCCGTCATCTTCAGACGAGGCGGCCGTCTGCGGTATATCCGCCTCTCTTGTCTCCTGTTCTTTTGATGTCTTCTCATATTCTTCCGGCTCCTCTTCCTGAATCCGGCCGTAAGCAGCCGGATCAAACGTACCTTTGAGAATCCGGCTGTACATGTCATACACCATCACCGTGTCATCTCTGTCTGCAGTGTGATCAAAATGCTGCAGGACAAATTCAAACAGCTTTCGAAGGCCGTCCTGATACAGATCTTCTGAGATAGATTTATCCGGATCATACAGAAAAAGGAAACGGTCCAAAGCAGGTGTGCCAAAGACATGCTCCGGATCTGTCCGGACCCGGTCAATATCAAGAAAGTATTCATTCATGCTGTCAGACAGTTCTGCCAGAGCCCGGCACAGAATCAGAACCGATTCCGGACTGACCAGGACGTCACCTCCCAGACTGTTCAGATTCTGAAGTCCGGTGATGTCGTAGTAATAGTAGCCGGAATTATCGACGGATCGTACGGAAAATTCCAGCAGCGGCGCAATTGAATTGTGAGACAGCATAGAAATCTGATAGCTCTCTGCCTCTCCGGGCTCCTGCCTGGTTACAAGAAATTTTCTGTTGTTGAGCCGTTCAGTCGTGTACCCCATCTTCATTTCCCCCCGAAACTGTGCTGATCTGATTTGAAATCGTGTGGACAAGCCGGATGAAATCGGCCGGAGAACGGGAAGAAAATTGTTCTGCCCGGTCGAATTTTTCCTGTGTACCCAGAAACGGAATCTTCCATGGATCTTCCGCTGTAATCCGGATACCTGTACTGTGGCTGTCTTCAATAATTTCCACTTCCGGGTCCGACAGCATCAGCGTACTGCCGGCCACGGTTTTCTTAATCCGCTGCTCTGTCTCCAGACGTTCTCCGGTATCCGGTTCTTCGAGCTCAATTAAAAGTGCACCGCGCATGCCGGCCGACTCAGCCGCGACGTGATTATATGCACTGATGTTCATTTTCAGACAGACAAGAATGATGACCGTTGCAAGTGGAATCAAAATGGCACTTTCCACCGTGGCCGACGCCCTCATCTGAGAATTCCTGTGTCCTGGCAAAGTACAACACCTCCCGCCGCAGCAGTTAAAAATGGAATAAACGGGACTTCCAGCTTCCGAAAGCGGCTTCCGCACCGCAGGACGCCGTAAAATGCGGCCAGAAGCGCCGCAGTCAAAAAAATCAGCATCGTTTTCTCCGCTCCTTCCACAATGCCGACTGCCGCCAGCACCCAGATATCACCGGCGCCGAATTTTCTGCGGTCCGGCAGTGTGAACAGAAATGATAAAAATGCCGGCAGCAGTCCGGAAAAAGCTGCCGGCAGCCGCAGCGTTCCTGAAACAACCGATGTCAGAAACAGCGCAGCATTCAACGCAAGGGTGAGACCGGCCGGTATGCTCCTGGTCCGCAGATCGCAGACCGAAAGTACCAGAAGGCCGGCCATCAGAATAATATGCTGTAAAACCATAGACCTCCCTCGCGTGAAAAACAGATTAAAGTTTCGTGCCGGGAACGGCGTCACCCGTCCTCACTCCCGCACTTACTGCAGGGGCGGCGGCTTCCGGCCTCCGACAAGGGGATTTCCCTGACATGCCGTTCAATGGCCGGACAGTCTGCCCGCGTATGATACCGCTCGCCGTAACGGGTGATAAAAAGTTTCTGCCCTGTCTGCTGTCCCGATCCTGCGGCACAGACCTCGCACGGATAATACTTGTGACCGGACGCATTCCTCCTGCCGGCCACGTCATCCGGCTCGGTCTCCTGCAGCGTGACTTCAATATAGGTGCAGTTCCGGTCCCGGTGATAGACCTCTCCCTGCTCGGTGATATATACTCTTTCTTCCTCATCTTCATCCTCCTCGTCTTCCTTCTCACCGGACTCTCCCAGCCATGCGCTGGTCATGACCGTTTCCCTCACGGTGATACTCTGATGGAAAATGTCATAAAACGGCAGCTTCAGCTCGTACACCGCGCGCAGAATGATATCGTTGTCATTTTCAGCAATTTCCGAATCAAGCAGAAGGATTCCGGCCGTTCCGCCTGCGATTCCGTGCTTTCTTCCGTAGTCTGCTCCCAGTCGGCTGACAAGCAGCGCCTTGGCCGCTGCCGTGTTCAGTTCATACACCGCTTCTGCAGTCTCATCATCTTCCTCGTCCAGAGAAAAATCTCCGAGATGCTCTCCTGCCTTCTGACATGCATACGCCGATTCTGCCAGGATTCTCGCATCCTCGTACAGAGCCTGCCGCACCCGCAGGCGGATGCCCGGCAGAAGGATCAGCTGCGTGACCAGCACGCTGAAATATATGTAGAGCGGCAGTACCAGCGCCGCCTCGACAACAGTGCTTCCCGAAAGGTATCGATATGCTCTTTTTCCGTGCCGTAATACGGAGCGGCATTTTGTTTTCACCAGCCGTCTGTCCTTTCTTATATTTGCATTCCCTTCTTCCCTGCCGCTGAAAAAGAGCATATCGACACCTTCCTGAAGCTTCTGCCACATTTAACCGTAGCTGTAGGAAACCGGGCAGCGAAACGTTTTCCCTGTCGGTTCCCAGATAAACTGTGCTTCGCCTTCAAAGGAGAACAGGAAGCCGCTCATCCGGAAATCATTTTCTCCGGCCTTGATCATCCCGGATTCCATGGCGCCCATGGTCCGGAAATATTTGGGGACCAGCGGGCAGGACAGAAAAAGGATCCGAAGATACTCGTCATAGGATATTCCGGCCGGATCTTCCCGTCCTTCGGGAAGCTGAAGCGTCAGAAGCTGTTCCAGAGAGGTATTCCAGCCGGTTTCTGTCTTCACCGCGCTGATCCTCTTTCCCTCAAAGAGGACACGCAGATCTGTCAGGGCCTCTGCATAGCTCCATACCGTGAGGATCAGAAGCTGTGTCATTTTCACAACCGGCAGGCTGCCTGTGAATCCCGTCATCGCACCGGCCAGAGTCAGCGCCTCTTCCCGTTTTGAAGGGCTCAGTATCAGACATCCGGCATTCATTCCCTGTCGGATCAGCATGAGCCGCGCCACCACCGTGTCCAGGTTCTGTGCGTCACTTGTTTTCCCACACAGAATGTATTCCAGCGGATACGCAAGTTCTGTCTCCGGTTTACCGCTGTCTTCGCCGAGCGTATCTGCATATGAATCGAAGTACAGAAACAGATATTCATTGTATAGAGCCTCATCGATAATGCGTGAAGCCCATTCCTCACCGGCTTCCGCTTCGGAATCTGAAGCATTCATGTCTCCGGTGCGCCCCGCTCCGCCCATAACTGCATCGCTCACTTCACGGCCGTTCAGGACAAGTCCCGTCTGCCGTCCGGTCAGTGTTCTGAGGATTTTTTGCAGTCCGCCCGTTCCGCTGCCTTTCTGTTCGAAATCAACTCCTGAATAATCAAACACAAGATCGGAATTGTCGATTTTACGGCAGACATTCTCCAGTTCTTCCGCCGCCGTCTCCCAGGCAGCTGATGAAGCCGCATCTTCCGGGAGTGTCATTTTCTCAAGGATCTGTGACAACGCCTGAAGCTGGGAAAGCCTTGCCGTAAGCGCCGTTTCCGCTTTTTCCGTGTCGATCAGGCTGCCTGAAGTTCCGCCTGCTTTTGTCTCCTCCAGCATCTGCCGCGCCGACTGGTACACCTGCTCTTCCAGAAGACTCCCGGACTGCTCCAGAAACTGTTCTGTCTGTGCCGCCTGTTCCAGGAACTGCTTATACTGTTCATCCTGTTCGCCCAGTAATGTTAGCGCCTCCCGCGCAGACCTGATGCTGCCGTCTGCAGCCTGAACCGCTCTGTTTCTTGCGCTGCTGAAGGAGGCCGCGTCGGCCTGACCTGCGTCATATTCCGCCGCGGTGCCGGCCGCTCCAAACAGTGCCTCGCGCATCTGCCCGGTCATCTCCGGTATGCTCACATATCCGTCCGGAAGAGAATTCACCGCCTCAAAGACGGCTTCATTGTCAACGCCGACGGACGCCTGGGTGACCCCGCCTCCGACCGCTGTCTTTACGCAGGCCTTCCCTGTACTGACCGGCCTGCCGTTCACTCTTTGAATCGTCCCTTCTCCCGCCTGAATTCCATCAATCAGCGGAATAAGTTCCAGCTGCTTTTCTTCCAGCTCCACGGCAGATTCCTGTGTCTGCATAATCTGATTCATCACCTCACCGGCCGCTTCTGCCTTCTGATAGCGCTGCGTATTCTCCAGTGCTGCCTTCACGGCCTCAGACAAGGCCCCGTCCCGCATATACGCCGTCACCTCTTCGCGGATCGGCAGGCCTCCTGCATCCGTCATGGACACCAGACTGTCAAAGTTCACCCGGTCCGTGATGACCTGACTGTTTTCCTGCAGATTGCCCCGGATCATCCGCTCAACCTTCTTTTCCAGATGCCCGTCGTCCTTCAGAGCAAAGATTCCGTATGTCTCAAACAGCCCCTCGTGATATCCGGAGAAGCCAGCCTCCGAAGCCAGGCGGCAGGCCATATCCGCCTCCGCCCGTGCTCCGGAGTACACGGCCGCCTGCACAAGACCGGCGATCAGGGAGATCGTCACCGTCATGACAAGCACCGTGTACACCAGTACCTGACCCGGAAGACAGCGTCCTGTCCGGATGCGTGGTCGGCGCACCCTCATATCGACGATGCCTGGTTTTTCATGGATTCGGTCAGCGTTTCCACCAGGTCATAGATACTGTCTCTGAATAAAACAACCAGTCCGATCACAACAATCGTGATCAGAATAATTTCCACCGTTCCGACTCCCTCTTCATCCCGGTGGAATCGTCCCAGAGCATTTTTCATCATGCCAAATATCGTCCACATAATTTCCTCCCTTTCCGGCATTGCTGCCTGTTGTTTCCTTCGGCTCACACGGCAAATGACATCAGCGCCGGCACCAGCACAATGAGCATCATGGCGCCGAGCATCAGCATCAGCGGCAGAATCAGCCGTGTGGCCGCTTCCTCGCCTCTGCGCCGTGCCTGTCTTTTCCGCTCCTCAAAGCTGCCGGACGCTTCTGCTTCCAGAATCCGGGCCAGATGTCCGCTGCCCTTTCTCTGGTTTTCCGCCAGACAGCTGCCCAGCTTGCGGTACTCCCGCGTCCCGCACAATTCTCCGAATCTCACCCAGCTTTCCGTCTCAGGCGCACCAAGCTTCAGCGCCCGCACGGTCTGCACGATGGCCTCGTAGGCCGGCCGCTCCTCTGTCACCCCTGCTTCCCGGTCCGCCGTATACCCTGACGCGATCCGCTCAAACGCTCTGCGGACTGTCATGCCGGCTCCGATAAAAAGCGTGATCTTGAGGACCAGCTCCGAATAATCCTCCCCGAGCATATTCATGCGTTTCCTTTCATCCTGTTTTCTTTTCTGCCGGGCGCGGGCGGGAAACGCTGCCGCGGCCGCGCCGCCGATGACCAGAATGGCAGCCGGCGCCGTGGATTCTTCCGTCCTGGCAAATGTAACCTTCTGCCCCGCAATTTCCTCCGGCAGAACAAGCTTCTCTTCGTTTCTTGAATTCTCTTCAGCGCTCTCTACTGCCTTGTTCACCTGTGCCTGCCATTCCTGCTCTCCGCTGCGCTCCGGGGCGCACACCGTGACATCAATTTTCTCCAGGCGCCTGATACTTCCGGCTTCAATCTGTGCGGTGAGCCGCACCTGTTTTTGTTCTCCCGATAGCATCGTGTCCGTATTCACCGCTCCCTCTGCGCTGATAAGGTCAGGCGATGCAGAGCGCCAGGCAAGGCTGACCTGTCCGTCTGCAGCTTCTGTGATGAGATTCAGATCCCGTGTGACATGCTCAAGATCTGCGTTTTCCCCGGGGATCTCACTTCGCAGGTTTTCTGCCGTCTCTTCCACAAGGGCCTCAGCCTCGTCCGCGGATATTTCCTTCGGCCGGATCTCGACGGTAAGCGGCGCGGGCGTTCCGTCTTCTGCCTGCGCCACGAGCTGTACGGTCCGGGAATGGTTTTCTCTTGCAAGACTGCTGACATCACCTGCTTCCATGAGAGCTGCGGCGCGCACTGCCGCTGCCAGCAGGATACTCACAGCCGCGGCTGCCGCAGATTTTTTCCAGGTATCCGGGATCTTTCTCATTTTTCTGCCCTCATGACTGTCCAGTGCCTTCATTGCAATCCTCCTGACGTCCGCCTAATGCAGATCAACTTTCTTTGATCTTCACACCCGGATGTCTGCTATTTTTCTGCCGAGCAGCCAGGCGGCCGTAAGCGCCGCCAGCGCTCCGGTCATGATGAGAACTCCGGCCGGATTTTTATACAGCGGCGAAAGAAATCCCGGCATCGTCAGCCTGAGATATAAAATCAGGACAAATGGCATCACAGACATGATCCGCTGTTCAAACTTCCTGCCGCTCAGGACGGTTGCAATTTCCTGCTTCACTTCCTGCTGATCGGAGAGCAGCCGGACAGTTCCGGAGATAATCGACACCAGACTCCCGCCAAGCCGCTTCGCGCACTCAAATACTTCCGCGAAATCCCTCACCGGATCTGAACGGCTTGCGGCGGCAAAATCCCTGAGAGCCGTCTCCAGCGGAATGCCGCTGCGGTTTTTGCGCACAATCCCCGCGAAGCTCTTCGCCATGTCATCATCCGCGCCGTACAGCAGCGAAAGCTCCCTGTACCCGTCGGCAAATGCGCGCTCCGGCGACGCCCCGGCGGCAAGCGAGGCGGCTGCTGCCTGAATGCCGTCCCGGAATTTCCGCTCATCCAGTTCTTTGCGCTTCTGGCGGCAGTCCGCAGCGGACTGCTGTATGTACAGATACAGAAACGGTATGCCGGCGGGAATTCCTGCAGGACTGTCGTAAAATAGCCAGGCAGCCAGAATGACGATCAGGCAGCCGGCACCCAGGGCAGAAATATATTCCCTACCCGTAATCTGTAATCCCTGCGGCGTGCATTTTCCCCGTATGATGAAGCGGCTCAGCCGTTCTGACCAATGTCCCATATACCTTTCCTCCCCGGATTTGTGTCTGGTTAAAGTGAAACAGCTCGTGAAGCCTGATCCCGCCGGAAGATGTGCCGCTTATCTCAGAAATGGACAGCACTCTGCGGCTTCCGTCCTGCAGGCGTCCCAGATGAATGATCAGCTCCAGCGCCGACGCGATCTGCTGCCGGACGGCCTGCATCGGCATATTCTCCATGCCCATCAGGCACATGGTTGCCAGGCGTTCCAGCATATCGGACGGAGAATTCGCGTGTCCGGTCGAAAGAGAGCCGGCGTGCCCGGTGTTCATAGCCTGAAGCATGTCAATTGCCGCCTCATCGCGCACCTCGCCTACGATGATCCGGTCCGGCCGAAGACGCAGGCTTGCGCGGATCAGATCGCGTATGGTGATGGCGCTCTTCCTGTCAGACGTCGCGTTTCTTCCTTCCAGACGCACCAGATTTTTTACGGTTTTCAGCTGAAGTTCCAGCGAGTCTTCGATGGTGACCACCCGCTCGCCGGACGGAATAAATTCGGAAAGAGCATTCAGGACTGTCGTCTTGCCGGCCCCTGTGCCTCCTGAGATAAAAATGTTGTATCTTGCCCGGACCGCATCCCGCAGAAAGGCTGCTGCCTCCGGCGAAAATGTGCCGGCGGCCGTGAGATCCCGCATGCTCAGCTCATCCCGGCTGAATTTCCGGATCGTAAGGATCGGGCCGTCCGGAGCGGCCGGCGGAAGGACAATGCACACGCGGGAACCGTCTTCCAGGCGGGCGTCCACAATGGGAGATGCTGTATTCACAGTGCGGTCGGACAGCCCTGCGATGTGCTGCGCTGTGTTTTCCAGTTCCCGGATGGAACGGAAGTGTCTGTCGAGCTGCCGGATCTTTCCGCCCTGCTCGATGTAGACGGGATCCAGGCCATTTACCATGATTTCCGTGACGCTTCTGTCTTCCAGAAGATCGGTCAGCAGCCCCAGGCGGCGCACGGAATTAAAGATTTCGCGGCTGATGGCGCTTCTTTCCCGGATGGAGAGCATGGTATGCGCACCGTATTCTTCAAGAGTTTCTTCGATGATGTCACGGATCTGCGCATCGGAATATTCTCTGTCCTCCGCGAGTTTTTCAGCAAAAAGCTCCCGGACTTCCCCGTACTTTTCTTCCGGCAGCCACGGCTGCCGGACACCGCCACAGTTTTCCAATCCGAAGCCCCTTTCTGCTTTCCGGAACCTGCCGTCACGCCCGGTTTGTCTGCCCGGAGGTCCTCTCCCGGACTGCAGACACTTCCGCGGGGATTTGTTTCCTGAGATCTGCAGACGGAGGCTGCGCAAACGCACCATCCGGAAGGCGGCAGTCCGGAAATGGCAGGCGCACGATCCGCTCAAGTCCGTCTTCTCTCCCGGAGGCCGCAAGATACCTGGCCAGAGCGTCAACACGCCCGGAAGAGCTTTCATCCTCCGCGATGAAAACGGTGTCGCAGATCGGAAACAGTTCCCATACTCTCGGAAAAGCCTGACCGATATCGACAACGACAGTGTTCACGCCCAGAGCGGAGGCGGTGGCGCGAAAGAATCCCGGAAGCTCGGCGGGCTGCATCTGAGCGCAGTCCTCCGCGCAGAGAAACGGCGCGAGATACCAGAACCAGGCGTTTTCTCCTGTCATCTGCGCAAGCTTTCCGCCGTAGCGGGACTCGTCCTGGCGGTAGGCGTACACGGCATCGGATATGGTTTTTCCGGAAACCGCCGGAAGCATCGGAAACAGGCAGGAAAATTCATCCAGATTCAGAAAGAGTGCTTTCCTGCCGCCGCGCTCGTCTCCTGCTCCCAGGCGCCAGGCCGAAAGGGCCGCGAGGCAGGATGCTGTCTGCGCCGGCAGAAACGAGTAAAATCCGAAAATACTTATTTCTTCAGAGACCGGCAGCAGCGTCTGCCCGCAGTAACCCATCATCTGCCGCACAAAGCTGCTGAAACTCTGATATTTGCAGATGCCGGGAGGTTCATCCGCACCACTTTTCTCCGCCGGCTCTTCAAGAAGCCGCAGAAGATTTCCGGAATACAGGCGGCGGATGTCATCATTGCAGCCGTCTTCTCCGACAAGCAGCACTTCGGGGCTCTCCGCCTGCAGATAGCGGCACAGTTCTTCCTTTCCGGTGAACAGTTTCACGTAAAAAGGAAGGTCCCGGCGGGACGACAGCGCGCCGGCCAGTCTTCTGGCGTACAGTTGATCGCGGTCAAAGACCGCGCAGACATGTGTACTCATACATCCCTCCCAAAGGAAATGATCGGTGTCAGAAAAAAGATCGACAGAAAAAATCGGACGTGATCAGAGTGCAGCCATTTTCCAAAAAATTAGCGCACAAAGAAATGCTGATCCTTGCAGCATTCTGCCAGGAGACGGACCGGCGGACTCTGATATGAGCCGGAACGAAAAGCCCCTGCTTTTCCAGGCAGCAGAATAAAACTGTTACACTATTCCCCCGTATATTCGTATAATGGAAATTCCCTGAACAGACATGCTCAGGAGCCGTGGAAACCACAGCTGTGAATAAATGTGCGAAGCGGTCATGTTTACTGCTCGCAAGAATATTATATCGGCAGGGGACTGCCCTGTCAATATGATTCAGCCCTCAAAGCAGCCGCCCGGGGAAAATCCCTTTCTGGCTTATGCGCTCAAAAAAACGGCCGTCTGGTATCTGGACACCAGGACAGCCGTCTCAAAGATATTAACTTTTACTGGAAGAGAGGAGGCAGATCATGCCTGCTTCTTCTCTTTGTACCGTCTTATTCGTTCGGTCCGGTCTCCCGGATCTCGAGGTTTTCTTCTTCACCCGATTCTTTCGTCTCAGCTTTCTCTGTATCAGTCGTTTCCGCAGAAGCCTCTGGTGCATCTTGTGATGCCTTTGGCGAAGCAGCTGTTTCTGAAGAAGCATCGGATGTGACTTCGGCCCCGGTCTCAGCTGTCTCTGCCGCGGAAACCGGCAGCGCATCAGGCGCCGCTGCTTCTTCGCCGTCTTTGCCGACTGCCTCACCTGCCGCGTCGTCTTCATTCATGAACAGGGCATAGGCAAATGCTGCCAGAAGACCGCCCACCAGAGGAGCGAGAATGAAGACAACCGACTGGCTCAGCGCCGTCGAGTCGCCTTTGCATACGTACACGGCCAGCGCCGGTCCGAAGCTTCTGGCCGGATTCACGCTGGTTCCCGTAAAGGGGATGCCGAAAAGATGAACTGCTGTCAGCGCTGCGCCGATGACAACACCGGAGACTGCCTGATATTCCTTCTTTGCTGTCGCGGAAAGAACAACCCACACGAAAAAGAAGGTGAGAATCACTTCAATGCATGCCGCTCCGAGAGCGCTGATCTCAAGGAAAGAAGATGCGCTTCCGTATCCGTTTACACCCAGTCCGGTGAGATTGTAGCCATTTGCCACGAAGAGCGAAAGGCGGTCCGAGGAGAAGGTGCGGCTGAGCGCATACAGACCGAAGCCGGCCGCAATGCCGCCGAGGAACTGCGCACAGATGTATACGAAAAACTCCAGCGTGGAGAGTCTGCCGGTCACCCACATGGCAATGGAAACGGCCGGATTGACGTGCGATCCGGAAACGTGTCCGATGGTGTAGCACAGGCCGGTGAGCACAAGGCCGAAGATCAGGGCAATGCCGACCGTCCCCAGGTAGCCCTGATAGCCCGCGGTATAGGACGCCGCGCCGCAGCACAGGAATACCAGAAGGAAGGTGCCGATGAACTCGGCCAGGAATTTTTTCAACATAATTCTGCCTCCTATTTACTTTTGTATGTTTGGGCAGCGAAAGAGCCTGTCCCTTCAGGCTCGCGCTTCTGTCCATTATAGCCGCCCGGGCAGAGGGCCGCAAGGGGACGGAAGAAACGGAGGCAGGCCCGTCAGAAGACTCCGGGAAGTCCGTATGCCTGTCCGAGGGCAATTCCCTGATCACCCGGAGGCACAATTTCATTGATTTCCGGGCGGATTCCGTCCTTTTCAAGTGCGTCAAGGACGCTCACGAGCAGGCGGCGGTTTGCGAGCAGACCGCCGGCAAGAATCACGCGGTCCACGTCGGTGCGTTTCGTGAGGATCTGTATGGTCTGTCTGACATATTTACCGATCGCCGGAAAAATCCCGGCGGCAAGACTGCTGCGGCTTTCGCCGGCATTCAGCCCCGTGACAATGCGGTCAAAAAGCGGCGCCGCGTTGCCGAGCGGCCTCCCGTCCTCATCTTCGGCGATCCGGATTTCAAGCGGGACGGAAGATTCTGCTCCCGCCGTGAGCCTGTCAAGAATATCCAGCGCCTCCAGCGGATAGTGGACTTCCTTTTCCTGCCCGAGAATTGCCGCCGCGCAGAAAAGCAGCGCCCCGAGTGAAGATGAACGCGTCGTGTTGATTTTGTGCAGAACGGCCGCATAGACCAGATCGGACGCCTTTTTGTCCGTCCATGTCTGATGCAGGATGCGGCTTCGGAAATTTTCCTTCATCATATATTCGCCGGCGCCGGTCTCCCGGAGCGCCGAGCGCACATCGCAGTCGCTCAGATAACTGCAGGCCAGCGTGACGGCGCTGCCGGGCAGCGTCGCGTCTCCGATCAGCTCCCGGGGGAAAAGTCCCGCCTCCCGCACCATCGTCCCATGGGAGACGCTGAAGAAATCCATGCCCCAGAGCGTCCCGTCCGTGCCGGGGTGCGCGTTGTCAAAAACTGCCGCAATGGCCGGCGCATACGGATTTTTCTCCATCAGCACCGACGCCGCATGTGCCTCCTCGTGCTGAATCCTGACAAATGGAATTCCCCTCCCGGCATTCCCGGCCTCATAGGCCGTAATAGCCGCCGATACACTCTGGCTGGAATAGTCCGCCACGCAGTGGTCCGGATACAGGGCAAGTCTGGACCGCATCGCCTTCAGTTCCCGCCCGTATGCATCCGCCGCGGCCTTCGTCTTCAGACTGCCGAAGTTGCGGCTCAGATACGCCTGATTTCCTCTTGTGTAGGCAAACGCCGTATCTTCGTCCGATCCGGCGGCATAGTAATCTTCTCTGGGACCGCCTGAGAGCGGGATCGGCGTGTCGAGCATCCCCGCGGCGCGCCGCAGGACCTGCCGGTACCCCTTCACCAGACGCATCACGGACTGCTCCGCCGTCTGCGCAAAACCGTCTGCATTTCCCAGGAAGACAAATGCCGAACTCATCAGCGTAAATCCCGCCGTCATCGATGCGGTCAGCATCCACTCCGAAAGGGTCTCCTCATCCTGCGGAGTGTTCTCATGCCAGCGGTTGGCGCTCGTGATCACAAGCGGTCCGCAGCTTTCCGCCAGTTTCATCGGCAGATGTCCCGGTGCCAGGCTCACTCCCTGCTCCGGGAAGGAGAGACGGATCGGGTCCGGCGTATTTGCCGTCTGAATGAGCACGACCGGATACGGCGGATTTTCCAGAGTCTGCCGCTCTTCCCGTGTCATGGGGAAGTCTGCTGATGCCGCTTCGCCGTCTGCGTAGGCAACGGCAAACGGCCGGAAAAAGCTCTGCTTCAGGACGCGCAGCTGCTTCACGGTCTCAAAGGCATCTGCCCGGCACACCAGATAATAGGCAGAATTTCCCTGCACGCAGACAATGCCGCCGGCGTCAAGCACGCCGGCGGCTTCTGTCAGCTCTTCTTCCTCTGTAAGTCCCTGTTTTTCCTCCGGCTGTTCCAGCCGGCGCCCGTGGTCATAGTAATACCTGATCATACAGTTGTCAGCTTCTGTCCTCCCGTGTGATCCACCCGGAACTTCGCCATCATCTCCCGCGTCAGACTGATGCCGTCAGCCTCCGGAGTGAGATCCGCCGCCTCAAACCACTCGGCCTCCTTGAGCTCATCTTCCTGAAGCGTGATGGTGTCATCTCCGTCCAGATCGCAGAAAAATCCCGCCAGAAGCGAGCCCGACAGCCCCCATGGCTGAGACTTGTAATAGCGGATATTCTTTACTTTCAGGCCGACTTCCTCCATTACTTCCCGCTCGACGGTCTGCTCGAGAGTCTCCCCGATCTCGGTAAACCCGGCGACGAGCGCGTAGTGATGATAACTTCCGGCCGCATATTTTGTGAGAAGAATCCGGTTTCCGTCCGTGATGGCGACGATCACGGCCGGCGAAATGCGCGGGTAAACCAGATTGCCGCAGGAGCAGCGCATCATGCGCTCTCTGTGGTCCGGGCTCATGCGCTTTCCGCATCTCCCGCAGAACTGATTGTTCCGGTACCACACATTCAGATGCCACGCCGTAACCGCGGCAAATGCCATATACTTTGGCCTTGCCTTGCGGAAGATGTTCACCGGGAAGAAGGAAAAGCCGGAAGGCAGCGTAAACTGCGCCTCTTCCGGCAGATTTCTTCCCACCGCGAGAAAACATTTCCGGTCGTCGACCCGCAGCAGATATACAAAGTGAAATTTTTTCCGGTCTTCCTCAGAAAAATCCCGATACCGGGGGTAATCCATCCGGTTTTCCTCACCGGACAAGGCGAGGATCTGTCCGTCCCGGAAGAGAAAGCAGGTGTCATCCTCCTCCGGCTTTCCTTCGTGATACTCGTTGAAAAGATGTCTCGGCCCGATATCCTGTATCATTTGTGCTTTCCTTTCCCTGCCGCCGGACGGTCAGAATGACACGATCTCATTGGCCGGCGGCTGCGCCTTCTCTACGCTGATGCACTGCAGAACCGGTCCCTTTTTCCGGTACTCGGTCCGGAATGCGTACGTGATTTTTGCCGTCACGATCACCCATTCCTTGTTTGTAAGTTCATCGACCTTGTCGTACTCGGCAATATAGCCGATAAACTGCATGTCGGCGGCGCAGCAGGTCATGACCTTGCGCCCCGGCACAAAGTTTTTCTTTTTGAACTGGCGGTTTTTAAGGACCTGGCCTTTCACGCGGACGGTCTTGCCCTTGTAGACTTCCGGCCGGTCATTGACATCCATGTACCAGATGCCGTAATCGTCATCTTCTACTTCGATGACATCCTGATTCGTATCATACGGAAGCTGCTCGGAAATGGCCACCTGATCGCCGTTCTCATCCTCGAACACAACCTGCAGATTTCCGTTCAGCGCCCGCATCGAGCGGCGGAATGATCCGAGATTCATGCCCTTGACGCAGCGGTTGAAAATGACCATATCGGCCCGCTTCACAGACTCCGCCATGATGGACTTCATGTTCTGCCACTGCAGCTGGAAACTGCCGGCGTCCATCATCGTGATGGTCTGGTAGATCTCCCAGCCGCGCGGTTTTGCGATTTCCTCGATCAGCTTCGGGTCCCACATGCCGTTGTATTCGACAATCACGACCCAGGGATCGTACTGTTTGTCGAGCTGCTCCAGCTTTTCCGGCGTGAATTCGTCCTTGTCCAGAACGACCATGTCCACCGCATTTTCCCTAAGAAGCTTCTCGTCGTACTCTTCCTCGCCTTCCTCGCAGACGATCAGCAGTTTTTTCTGTGCCTCGTCGAACTGCCCCATCTCGATGGTGTCGGAGATGAAGGTCGTCTTGCCGGATTCCAGCTGTCCGTTGATCAGGAAAATCGGAATTGCGTAATCTTCATCTGCCATATCAGACCTCAAACAGTTCCTGCAGCTTGTCTTCCTTGAGTTCCGAACCGATGACGACGATCTTGCCGGTCACTTCCGGACTTCCGCCGCGCACATCTGCCTCGCCCGGAACCATGTCGAAGAACAGCCATTTGCCATCCGGTGTCGGCAGCATGCCTTTTGCCCGAAGCACGATGCCGTACTCGTCTGATCCGGAGAGCTTGTCCAGGATCTGTGTGAGCTGGTCCTCCGTGTATTTCTTCGCGGTCTCGCGGCCCCAGCTTGTGAATACATCGTCGGCGTCGTGATGGTGATGATGCTCGTGGCCCTCATGATCGTGGTCGTGCTCTTCATGATCATGATCGTGATCTTCATGATCGTGGTCATGATCGTGTTCCTCGTGCTCATGATCATGGTCGTGCTCTTCATGCTCGTGATCATGGTCATGATGATGGTGATGATGCTCGGCCTCGTGCTCGGCGTGCGCCTTTTCAGCGGCTTCCTTGAGCATATCCAGCTCCATGCTGTCGATCCCTTCCATCGCATCCAGGATCTTCTGACCGGAGAGTTCGTCCCACGGCGTCGTGATGATGGTTGCCTTCGGGTTCTGCTCGCGGATCATGGCGACTGCCTTGTCGAGCTTGTCCTGAGAGATGAGCTGGGTGCGGCTTAAGATGATCGTGCCGGCGTACTGAATCTGATTGTTGAAGAACTCACCGAAGTTCTTCATATACATCTTGACCTTCTGGGCGTCCGCGACGGTGGATGCGGAATTGATCTTCAGATCATCGTCGTGAAGACCTGTCACAGCGGCCATGACGTCGGACAGCTTGCCCACGCCCGACGGCTCGATGATGATCCGGTCCGGATGGTACTTCGCCACAACCTCCTTCAGCGCCACGCCGAAATCGCCGACGAGCGAGCAGCAGATACATCCGGAGTTCATCTCGCGGATCTTGATGCCTGCGTCTGCGAGGAAACCGCCGTCGATGCCGATCTCGCCGAACTCATTTTCAATCAGAACAACCTGCTCGCCGGACAGCGCGTCCTTGATCAGCTTGCGGATGAGCGTCGTCTTGCCGGCACCCAGGAAACCGGAAATAATGTCAACTTTTACTGCCATTTTATCTAAAACCTCCTGAAAGTATCCTTTCTCCCTTTATAAACCCCTCAACGCACATTATATACGCCTTGTCAAGAGGCTTTGCACAAATCGGTACACAAAACCGGTCATTCGTGAAGCAGCGCGAGCGTGTCGAAGAAATTCTCAAATGTCTTGCCCGTGCACTCGCCGTCTCCGATCACGATCCCGTCCGACGCCAGACCCGTGACGGCAAATGCCATCGCGACCCTGTGGTCCTCGTATGTCTGTACGCGATACGGCTGTACCTTTCCCGGCCAGATCCGCACTCCGTCCCCGATATCCTCCGCGCGTATCCCCATGCCGGTCAGTTCTGTCACAATCGCGTGTATCCGGTCACTCTCCTGCAGGCGGATGTGCCCGATGCCGCGGATAGTCGTGACACCGCCGGCAAATGGCGCAATGGCCGCCAGCGTCAGCGCCTGGTCGGAAAAGTCCTTCATGTTCACGTCAATGCTTTTCAGGCGCCCGTCCGCAGGCCCCGTCACGCATATGCCGTCCGGGGTATCCTCTGCCTGACATCCCATCTCCTTCAGAACGTCAAGAAACCGGATATCGCCCTGAAGCGTGTCAGCGTGCAGGTTTCTGACCGTCACGCTGCCGCCGCACACCGCCGCCGCCGCGTAAAAATAGCAGGCCGCACTCACATCCGGCTCGATATCACAGCGGCCCGGCCGGTAGGTCTGACCGCCCGGCACGGTAAATTCACCGCTGCCGGTCTCATGGTCCACCCGGCAGCCGAACTGTTCCATCATGCGCGTCGTGATCTTCACATACGCGCCGTCCGCCCTTTTGCCGTCGGTGCGGATGTGAAGGCCGTCTGGCAGCACCGGCGCGTTCATGAGCAGCGCACTAAGAAACTGTGTGCTCTTTTCCGTGGCGACCGTCACTTCACGGCCGGGGCGGCCGCATCCGTGCACAACGGCCGGCAGGTGGCCGGCTTCCCCTGTAAATACAAATGAAGCGCCGAGCGCCTCAAGTGCCTCAAACAGCCCGTTCATCGGACGGCGGCTCATCTGCTCCGAGCAGTTCACCGTCCACACGCCGTCCCGCAGGGCAAGCAGCGCCGTGAGAAACCGCGAGGCGGTTCCGGCGCTGCCGGTGTACACGCTTGTCCCGGGCCCGGGAATCTTTCCGCCAAGGCCCCGTATCCGGATTTCCTTTGCCGCTTCATCCGCGTGCGTCTCAAATCCCAGCTGGTTAAGACTTTCCAGAAAATACCGGGAATCATCCGAAAAAAGTGCACCGGTGAGGACGGATGGCCCGGAGGCAAGTGCCGCCATCAGCAGCGCCCGGTTGGTAATGGATTTGGAGCCGGGAACTGTCACCGCGGCTGAGAGCGGGCGGCGGATTCTTTCAATCGGGTAATCCGCCATTGTCTCACGCCTCCCCGTTATTCTTTCCGGTCTCATCCTTTTCGCGCCAGATCATGCTGCTTTCGTCTGCTGCCGCGCCTTCCTGTTCTGCGTGCTGCAGTGCTGCCACCGGATTGTAGCCGACGCCCTGGCGCGCCAGCGGGTCGCGCTCTTCGATCGGAACGTAGCTGCGGTGATGGCCGACATACTTGTACGCCGGGCGGATAATCTTTCCGGCGTTGTCCAGCTCCTCCAGGCGATGGGCGCTCCAGCCCGCGATCCGGGCTGTCGCAAAGATCGGCGTAAAAAGCTCTTCCGGAATGCCGAGCATCTGGTAGACGAAGCCGCTGTAGAAGTCGACGTTGGCGCAGAACGGCTTGAAAATCTCCCGGCGCGCGTTGATGTGTTCCGGAGCGATTTTCTCGACGAGAGTGTACAGGGCGAATTCCTTCTCCATGTGCTTCTCTCTTGCAAGGCGCGCCGCAAATTCCTTGAGGATTCTCGCTCTCGGGTCCGACAGCGTGTAGACCGCGTGGCCCATGCCGTAGATCAGACCGGCGTGATCAAACGCCTGCTTGTCAAGAATCCGGTCAAGATACTTTCCGACTTCTGTCTCATCGGTCCAGTCGGACACATTTTCCTCGATGTCACGGAACATGTGCTGAACCTTCAGGTTGGCGCCGCCGTGGCGGGGACCTTTCAGCGACGCGATGGACGCCGCGACCGCCGAGTACGTATCCGTGCCGCTGGACGTGACAACATGGTTGGTAAATGTCGAGTTGTTGCCGCCGCCGTGCTCCGCGTGCAGAACCAGGCAGATGTCGAGGACCTCCGCCTCCAGTCGCGTGAAATCTCCGTCATCCCGGAGCATGTGCAGAATGTTCTCGGCCGTCGAGAAGCCCTTGCGCGGATTCTTGATGACCAGGGCGCCGTTGCGGCGGAAATGCACATATGCCTTGTACGAATAGATGGAGATCAGCGGAAGCTTGGCGACCAGCTGAAGGGACTGGCGCAGGACATTCGGTATCGAGATGTCGTCCGGCTTTGCGTCGTAGGAATACAGCGACAGAACGGCCCGCATCAGGGAGTTCATCAGGTTGTCGTTGGTTCCCTTCATGATGATGTCGCGGATGAAGGAGCCGGAGAGCTCCTGAAGATCCGAGAGCATCCGCACAAAATCCCGCAGCTGTTCTGAGGACGGCAGGCGGCCGAAAAGAAGCAGGTACGCGACCTCTTCGTAGCGGAAACGCCGGCCGGCGCCGCCGCGGATGATATCTTCCACGTTGAAGCCCTGAAAGAACAGAGTTCCGTCCACCGGGATCTTGCGCCCGTTGATATTTTTCGTCCCGGACACGTCGGAGATCTCCGTCAGTCCGGTCAGGACGCCGTTGCCGCTGCTGTCGCGCAGGCCGCGCTTCACATCGTATTCCACATACAGGTTCTGATCGATCGAGCCCGACATCTGGGCTTCCTCGACCAGCTGGCGGAACTCCAGCTCATTTACGTTGGTCAGTTCCATCATTTCTGCATTGTCCGCCATAGTCATCCTCTCTTCCCGTCATTTGCCATTTGTCTGTGAAAGTCCGTCCGCGATCTGGATCAGCCGGCGCAGTCTGTGATTGACGCCGGACTTGCCGATCGGCGGATCAAGCGTCTCTCCGAGGCTTTTCAGATCGAGCTCCGGATTCTCAAGACGCGCCTGCGCGATCTCCCGAAGCTGCACCGGAAGACTTTCCAGCCCGCCCTCGTCGCGGATCTTCTCGATCGCCTTCAGCTGCCGGACCGCCGCCACAGCCGTTTTGTTGGAGTTGGCCGTCTCGCAGTTCACCTTGCGGTTCACCTCGTTGCGCACTTCCTTGTAGATCACGACGTTTGTGAGGTCCATCTGACTCACATACGCCCCCATCAGGTTCAGGGCGTCGGTGATCTGCCCTGCTTCCTTCACATAGACCACCGTGCTGTTCTTGCGGTGCACCGTGTGTGCGTCGATGTGAAAGAACCAGAAAATCTGTGTGAGCTTCTTCGCGTCCGCCGCATAGCTGCACACGATCTCCATGTGATACTGCTTGCGCGGATCGGTGAGCGATCCGGCCGCCAGGAACGCACCGCGTAAGAATGCCTTGCGGTCATCCTCGCGCTGGATCAGAATGTCATGCACAAAGACCGGCTCGATCTGCCCCGTCTTCGGGTCCATCCACTTGACCGCCATCAGGGCCCGGTGCACCTGCTCCTCGTCTGTGAGCCGGACCGTGTAAACTCTGCGGCCTTCCCGCTCCACAGACAGATCCCCTTCCCCGATGGCAAATGCCTTCGCGAGCAGATCCATGTACGCCGCCCGGGCGCTTTTATTCTCGGTTGAAAACAAGAGCTGCCATTTTCCGCCGCGCGCCCTCCGGACCTTGCCCGAAAAGGCAAGGAGTCCCGCCAGCTCGGCGATCTGACAGTGCTTCGCGCCGTCGTTTCTCTTTTCCAGCTCTTCCTTTACGTCTGATGAAAAACTCATGTATCCCGCCTGTGCATGCGGCTTACCGCCTGATATCCCTGTGCTCCAGTCTCATACCATACGAGGTTTTTGACAGCGCCTGATACACCTTGTTCGCGATGGTCACGGACCGGTGCCGCCCGCCGGTGCACCCGAAGGCCACCACCAGCGATGTCTTGCCCTCCCGGACGTAGTTGGGGAGCAGAAACAGCAGCATGTCTGTCACCTTTTCCAGAAAATCCCCCGTAACCTTGAAACCGCACACGTAGTCGCTCACCGGCGCATCGTTGCCGGTCAGAGGCTTGAGCTGCGGGATATAGAACGGGTTCGGCAGGAAACGGACGTCAAAGACCAGATCGGCGTCCTCCGGAATCCCGTACTTGAACCCGAACGAACGGATCGTCACAAACAGGTTCTGAAATCCTTCGCCCTGCTCGAAAATCCGCTCCAGCTCCTGCTTCAGTTCCCGGGTCAGGAGCTGGCTTGTGTCGATCAGGAAATCCGCCTGATCCCGCAGCGCCTGCATGGCCTGCCGCTCGCGCCGGATGCCGTCGGCAATGTCACCGCCCTTTGCCAGCGGGTGCAGCCGTCTTGTCTCCTTGTAGCGCCGGATGATCGTAGGCGTCGCCGCATCAAGAAACAGAACTTTTACATTCTCCTCTTTATCCCGCATGGACGAAATCAGGCCGGCCAGCGTCTCATATCCTCTCGTGCGGATGTCAACTCCCGCCGCGATCCCGGGCAGGTCCGGATTGTCCTTGCGGAAATCGTCAACCGTCCGTTCGATCATGTTTGCGGGCAGGTTGTCGACGCAGTAATATCCCATGTCTTCGAGCATATTGAGCGCCGTACTTTTTCCGGCACCCGACATTCCGGTGACAAATACCAGCTTCATAGCCTCTCTCCCACAATCTTCACTTCCGGCTCCAGCCTGACGCCGGTCTGCGAAAAGACCTTTTCCTGCACGCGTGCGATCAGCTCCTCGATATCAGAAGCCGTGGCGCCGCCCCGGTTGATCACAAACCCGGCGTGCTTTTCGGAAACCTGAGCACCTCCGACGGTAAAACCTTTCAGCCCCGCGTCCATGATAAGTTTCCCGGCAAAATACCCTTCCGGTCTCTTGAAGGTCGACCCGGCGCTCGGATATTCGAGCGGCTGTTTCTCTCTTCTCTTCTGTGCGAGCTCCCGCATCCGCTGCGTGATCTGCTCCGGATCGCCTTCCCTGAGCTGAAACACGGCGGAAAGCACCAGCCCTCCGTTTTCGTCCAGAATACTGTGCCGGTAGGAAAGCTGAAGATCTTCCGGCGTGCAGGCAAGAATCCGCCCGTCCGGCATCAGCACTCTCGCGGACTGCAGGATGTCTTTCATCTCGCCGCCGTAGGCGCCGGCGTTCATGCGGACGGCGCCGCCCACGCTGCCGGGAATCCCGCAGGCAAATTCAAGCCCCGTGAGGCCTTGTGCGGCCGCCTCGTGCCCCACGGCGGACAGCTTCGCCCCCGCCTGGGCCGTGAGCAGGGCGCCGTCCTGCGTCTTCTTCACCGTGACACGCGAGAATTCTCCGCCAAGCCTTATCACAACACCGCGGATTCCGCCGTCCCTGACAAGCAGATTGCTGCCGCTGCCGAGCACAAAATACGGCTCGCCCGCCTCCCGCAGAAATGCAGTGAGTGCCAGGATCTGCTCTTCTGTTTCAGGCGTGCACAGGAAATCCGCCGGGCCGCCCACGCGGAAGGTGGTGACGCTGCACATGCTTTCATTTTCCTTCACATTGTCTGCGCCCAGAATTCCGACAAGTTTTCCTTTCAAATTCTCTCTCACTTCATTCCTCCAGCTGTCAGTCTGCCCGGCTGTCGAGCACCAGGCGCGCCGCTCCGTACATGCCGGCGTCGTTGCCGAGCGCCGCCTGCACGATCTTCGCATCGCGCGAGGCGTAGAATGCCAGTTCCCGGTACGGTCTGCGGATCTTGTCCAGATAGAAATCGCCGGCCTTTGAAACGCCGCCGCCGATGACATAAATCTCCGGGTCTACAACGCCGGCCGCCACAGCCAGACCGCGCGCCAGATACCCGCAGGAGTAGTCAAGGACTTCATTTGCGAGCGCATCGCCCTCTCTGGCTGCATCCACAACGTCCTTCGCCATGAAATCCGGGAGCTTTCGCAGGGTGCTCGGCATATCGGTTTCTTTCAGTCTGCGCTTTGCCGCCCGGATAATGCCTGTGGCAGAGGCCGCCTGCTCGAGGCACCCGGTCTTGCCGCAGTTGCAGGGCTCCGTGAGGCCTTCAACGAGCGGAATATGACCGAGCTCGCCGCCTGCGCCGTGCGCGCCGAACACAACTCCGCCGTTGACGATGACGCCGCACCCGAGGCCTGTCCCGACCGTAATCATCACCATGCTCTTTGTGCCTTTTCCGGCGCCCTTCCAGAATTCGCCGAGCGCCGCCACATTGGCGTCATTGCCGGCGGCCGACGCAATGCCGTTATTCAGCTTCCGGGATTCGTCTGCCACATCGACCTTGCCCCAGCCGAGGTTGACGCAGCCATTTACCACGCCGTCTTCCTGGACCGGCCCGGGAACGCCGTAGCCGATGCCCAGGACATCGCTTTCCTGAATCTGGAATTTCTGTCTGAGCTCCGTGATGTGCCGGCTGATATCGCTTAAAATATAGCGGCCCTTTTCTTCGGTTCTGGTATGAATCTCATCTTTGTACAGAAGGTCTCCATCCTCGCTGAAAATGCCGCATTTCACGGTCGTTCCGCCGATATCAATGCCAAATACGGTCTTTCCCTCAATCTTCGTCATCGTCGTCTGTACTCCCTTTCATCAGGTTTTCCTGAACACGGCGGTAAAGCTCCTTCGCCGCGTTGTATCCCATTTTCTTCTGCCGGTGGTTGACGGCTGCCGCCTCGACAATGACCGCCAGGTTGCGGCCCGGGCGGATCGGAAGCGAGTGGCAGACAACCTTGGTGCCGAGGTACTCGGTGTACTCCTCTTCCATGCCGAGTCTGTCGTACTCTCTGTCCTTGTTCCAGTCCTCAAGTTTGATGACCATGTCGATCTGCTGCGTCTCTTTGACTGACTCGACGCCGAACAATGTCTTGACATCAATGATGCCGATGCCGCGCAGCTCGATGAAATATTTGGTTACGCCGGGCGCCTGTCCGACCAGAACTTCGTCCGAGATCTTGCGGATCTCCACCGCGTCGTCCGTCACCAGACGGTGTCCCCGCTTGATGAGCTCCAGCGCCGCCTCGGACTTTCCGATGCCGCTCTCGCCGGTGATCAGAACACCTTCGCCGTATACATCCACCAGCACACCGTGGATGACGATGCAGGGCGCCAGCTCGGCGCGCAGCCACCGGATCACCTCTGCCATAAACGAAGATGTAGACTTGGAGGACTGCAGAATCGGAATGCGGTACGTCTTGGCCATCTCCAGAACCTGCGCCTCCGGCGTGAGTTCCCGGCAGAATACCAGGCAGGGAATATTGCTGGAGAGCAGCTGCCGGTAGCGGTCAATCCGCTCTTTCTCCGGAAGACTCTCCAGATAGGAATATTCGACATTTCCGATGATCTGAAGCCGGTCGTTGTCAAACTGGTCGTAGAATCCGGTCAGCTGCAGCGCCGGACGGTTGACCTCCGGGATGTGCAGGAAGATATCCCCTGTGTTCACCTCCGGCGTCAGATTCTTCAGTTCCATTTTCTTGATGACTTTGGTCAGTTTTACTCTCTCATTGCTCGCCATATGCCGTCCTTTCACGAAAGTTCCGTACAATTTCGTTCTGCCGGAGCCCTTATACCGCGCTCCCGCATAAGTATGGACTCATTATACCGTAAAAGCTCTCACCCGTGAAATGTCTTCCAGACGCTTTTTGCCGCCGCGGCATTCATGCCGTCCACGGCTGCCAGCTCCTCCTCGGACGCCTCCCGGATTCTGCGGATATCCTGAAAGGCCCTCATCAGAGCCTTCCGGCGTGCCGGACCGATTCCGGGGATCGAGTCGAGCACCGAATCCGTCTCGGAGCGGGCGCGCAGCTGCCGGTGATACGTGATGGCGAACCGGTGCGCCTCGTCCTGTACCCGCGTGATCAGCTTGAACCCTTCGCTGTGACGGTCGATGGGGATTTCCACATTGTGGTAATACAGGCCGCGCGTGTTGTGATGATCATCTTTCACCATGCCGGCAACCGGGATAGTGATTCCAAGACTGTCCAGCACCTCCAGCGCCACATTGACCTGTCCTCTTCCGCCGTCCATCAGAATCAGGTCCGGAAAGCGGGAGAAACCGGTGCCGAGCTCCTTTTTCTCCTGATTCTGCTCGGCGAGACCTCTCGTAAAGCGCCTGGTCAGCACTTCCTTCATGCTCTTGTAGTCGTCGGGCCCCTTCACTGTCTGAATGCGGAACTTGCGGTACTCGTTCTTGTCCGGCCGGCCGTCCGTAAACACGACCATCGAGCCGACCGACTGCACGCCGTCGGTGTTGGAGATATCGTAGGCCTCGACCCGGCGGACACCGGTCAGCCCCAGCCAGCCGGCGACTTCCTTCTGCGCGCCGACCGTCATCTGCTGCTCTCTGCGCTCCCGGTCCTCATCCTTCACCAGCACCATGCGGGCATTTTCCTCGGCCAGAGCCACAAGCTTTTCTTTTTGTCCGCGCTGCGGCGTCTGGATGATAACGCCTTTCTGCCGCCGGCTTGTCAGCCATTTCTCAATGATTTCCCGGTCATCGATATCCGACTGCAGCAGGATGTAGTGCGGAATATACGGCGTCCCGCCGTAATACTGCTTCAGAAATCCGCTCACGATGTCAGGGATCTTGTCGCCCTCGGCCACTGCCATGCGGAAGTGATCCCGGCCGATCATGCGGCCGCCGCGGATGAAGAAGATCTGCACGACCGCAACATTTCCGGTCGAAGCAGCGCCGATGACATCGCGGTCCTCGCCGTCATCGCTTGTGATCTTCTGCTTCTGCGCCACCTGCTTCACGTCCCGGATCAGGTCCCGCAGCGACGCTGCGTCCTCAAAGCGAAGCTCATCGGACGCCTTCTGCATCTGCTGTGTCAGACTGTCCAAAATATCGTCGTAATGCCCGTTCAGAAACGATATCACCTTCTGAATCTGCTCCCGGTATTCCCCCTTTGAAATATACCCCTGACAGGGCGCCGAGCAGATGCCGATCTCGTAGTTGATGCACGGCCTCTCTTTTCCGATGTCCTGCGGAAGCCTGCGGGTGCAGGTGCGGATCTTGTACAGGCGGCACAGAAGCCCGATGGTACTCTTCACCGCCCACGCCGACGTGTATGGCCCGAAATACCGGCTTTTGTCATGCTTCATGTCCCGCGAAAACAGAACACGCGGATACTCCTCCGTCACCGTAACCTTGATGAACGGATACGTCTTGTCGTCCGTGAGCATGGTGTTGTAATGCGGGTGATAGCGCTTGATCAGGTTGCTCTCCAGCACCAGCGCCTCCAGTTCCGAGCTCACGACAATATACTCAAACCATGCAATGTGGCTCACCATGTGCTGGATCTTGGGGCTTAAGTTCCGGCTGCTCTGGAAATACTGACGCACCCGGTTCTTGAGCACCACAGCCTTGCCGACATAGATGATCACGTCATTCGCATCGTGCATCAGGTAGCATCCCGGCTTGTCCGGCAGCTTCTTCAGTTCTTCCTGAAGATCAAATCCCTCTTTCAAGCCTTCTCATCCTCCGAATATTTCTGAAAATACCGTATGACAAATGGGATTGACAGCACAAAAGAAATGCAGTCCGACACCGGCTGTGCGATCTGAATGCCGTGCAGTCCGAGGCTGCTTCTCATAATCAGAAGAACCGGAATAAAGACGATTCCGCTGCGCAGCATCGACATGAAAGTGGCTCCGCCGGCCCGCCCGGTGGACTGGTACAGCATGTTGGTCGCCACGACCAGAGCCTGCGTCAGCTGCGCCACCAGCGCATACCGCAGCGCCGGCGTGCCGATTGCGATGACCTCTGGATCATCGCGGAACACTCCGATGAGTTCACCGGAAAAGCTCAGGCAGACCGCAACAAAAGCCACCAGCGTCAGTTCCTGGAACAGAAGTGTCCAGTGAAACGCCTGGCGCAGCCGTCCGTACTTCTTCGCGCCGAAGTTGAACGCCGCCACCGGCTGAAATCCCTGTCCGATGCCGATCACCACCGTAAAGGTGAGCATCGTGATCCGCCCGACGATGGACATTCCGGCCACCGCGGCGTCTCCGTACAGACGGGTGCTGCGGTTGAGCAGCATGGTGGACAGAGAGCCCAGTCCCTGCCTTGTCAGACTCGGGAAACCGACCTTCAGGATATTGACGATCATGGAAGAGCGGAGGGAAACATTTTTCAGGGAGAGCTGTGTCTGCGTGCGGCCCCGCAGGAACATGGAGAGCAGGATCGCGAAGCTGATGATCTGAGAGAGCGCCGTGGAAAGCCCGGCGCCGGAAATCCCCATGCCGAACACAAACATAAACAGCGGGTCGCCGGCGAGGTTGAGAAGGCCTCCGGCCATCAGGCCGATCATGGCGAGCGACGCATAGCCTTCATAGCGCAGAATGTTGTTCAGAAGCAGGCTGGTCGTCAGAAACGGTGCCGCAATGGCGATCCAGAACATGTAGTCCATGGCATACGGCCGGATCGTCTCTGTGCTTCCGAGAGCCTCCGCGAGCGGCGAGAGAAAAATCAGGGTCAGAACTTCCAGAACGGCTCCGATCAGAAAGTCGATGAAAAAGCCCGTGGAGCCGATGACAGACGCTTCCTCCCGGCGGCCGGCCCCGAGCCGCTGCGCCGCCAGTGCCCCGGATCCCTGTCCGCACATGAACCCAAAGGCCTGCAGAATCGCCATGTAGCTGAATACGACTCCGACTGCGCCTGAAGCGCTCGTGCCCAGTTTTCCGACAAAAAATGTATCGCCAAGGTTGTACACGCCGCTCACCAGCATGCTGATGACCGTCGGGACCGAGAGCTTCGCGATGAGTCTGCCGGGCGGCATATTGAGCATCCTGTCTCTCTGATCCCGGTAAGTTTCCGCCATGGTTCCTCCTTGTTATTGTGTATAAGACACGCCTGGAGCAAGAGCATCCTGGCCTGCAGGCAGTCCGGTTCACCTGTGCTCCGGTGCTGGCTTTTTTACCTCGCGCATAAGCCCCGCGCATAAGCCCCGCGCTGCTACGCACTTCGTGCTCCCGCAGCGCTCAACG
>OMUP01000150.1 GCA_900314255.1 uncultured Lachnospiraceae bacterium
CGCCAAAGAACACCGGCTTCTCTCCTTCCATCATACTCTCCACCAGCGGCCGGATCGCGGAATGGATCGGGACAACCCGGTCCCGTCCGGACTCGGTCTTGATGCCACCCTGGAAGTACCCTTCCTCCAGATTCACCTCAAAATCTCTCTGCACATAGGCGCTGACACGGAAGCCGGAATAGCACATCATCAGAATCATCTTCACAACCGGGTCTTCCCGCTTGCTCCATAGGATATTCAGTTCCTCGTCCGTGAACGGTTTATAGTGAACCTCCGGCTTTGTCTTCGGCATGACAACATACCTGCCGAAATTCTTTCTGCACAATTCACGGGGAACGGCGTATCCATACAGATTCTTAATCAGGCCGACCACGTTCCGCACCGTGGATCGGCTGTATTGTTTGCCGATCTTATTCACCCGATCCTGCCATTCCTGAATCGTCACATCATCCAGCAGCCGGCTGTGGTATGGGCGTAAAAGTTCAAACGCCGCTTCTGTCGCCGCCCTGGAATCCGATGACAATTGCTTCGCCGCATTTTCCCCATATTTCCAGTCCAGAAACAGCTCATACACCTCGGCAACGGTGCTGCCATGCCTTCTGTGATTCATCCGGCTGTAGTCTTTTATGATCCTTTTGCAGAGTTCCTCCGGGTTATTGCCGGTGACCTCCGGCCTCGTACTCCTGTAGATCTCATCCTCCAGTCCCGGGTAATAAACACCGGCATGCCAGGCCGTCAGGACTGCGAATCCGATAAACCAATCGGATACATAGCACAGGGCTGCACCTTTCCCGGAAGAAGCACCAGGAGGGCATACCGCATATGGTCTTCTTCTCCCCGGTCCAAGATATCTGATGCTGCCATAACCATGAGGCAGACGCATTTGCTTCATAAAAACACCCTCCGTCCGATTACAATGTCAGGTATGATCTACCTGTATGCAGATTGTAATCCACGGAGGAATAATCACGCACTTATTATGATAGCATGCATCTCCCCTGAAATGAAGGAAGTTGAGCCTGAATATCTCACGGATATTTCAAGCTCAACTTGAATTCAGTCTATCTTTTTCGCCGTCTGCAGCACGCTGCGGATCTGGTAGCTCAGGAGCCATGCCGCATTGTTGTATTCCGGCACTGCTTTTACCACTCTCAGCAGCCTCGGATACCATTCTTCGGTTTCTTTTACATACTTCTTTATCCGCTCCGGTGTAAACCCGAGCGCCATGCCGCTCACATTATTGCATCGGTCGATGCATTTCACCAGGCAGGCTCTCGGATCCTTCAGAATTGCCTTGTAGTATTCCTCTTCGGAATAAGCTTTCCTGTCTTCCGGCTTCGTCACCAGGGCTACGATTCTCTGAACCTCTTCACACACCGGTAACTCCTCCGGCGGAACGCCGCAGTCTTCGCAGACATCGTGCAGCAGGATCGCGGCAAGCAGTTCATCTTCCTCCAGCCTCATCGCAAGTGCGTGACAGGTCATTGTCAGCGGATGGACGATGTATGGAATGTTCAGCTCCTTTGGGCTGCGGAGCGCACCTTCATGCTTCTCCTTTGCAAAGACGAGAGCCCGGCTGGCGTTTGGAAAGTCCCTGGCATTCAGCTTTCCCTTCAGGAAGGAGGACATGTGATCTTCGTTGAACAGTCTTCCATTCACAGGATCTCCGTCATCATCCAAATAGCTCAGGCCGAGGAGATCTGTCAGACGTTCCTCATTGTATTCGTCAGGAAGATAAAATCCGCGCTCCCACTTGCTGACCGCCTCGGAGCTGATGCCGAGTTCCTCTGCAAGCCTGGTCTGCGTCCAGCCCTTTTTCTTACGCGCAAAAGCTATTTTTTCTCCTATGGTCATCTTTACCTCCACAGCCAATGCTCACTTTATAACTCATCTATGTAAAAATGACAATGAACAACGATATAGGCGGTTATGTTTCCGGCACTTTGATTTTCTCAATCTCCTTCTCTCCGCCCCAACCCTTTTTAGTCGTTCAGACCATTTCAAATTGTTCGATTCACAGACAGAAGACCTGAATTTGCAGAAAAATATTCACACTGCCAATAAAGAAAACCAGAGGATATTACTCCTCTGGTCTTCTTTTTTTACAGCTCTTATGCCGCCTCGGCAGCCTGATTCCTTTCCATTCCGTAGGCCGCCGCATTGGCTCCGGCGATCTTACCGGATGTGAAGCACCAGCCATGGGCAACCCCGCCGTAGTCGATATAGCCTGTTTCTTCGGTGAAGAAAACGCCCATGGAATCTGTGCCGCAGGCATACAGGCCCGGGATCACATTGCCTTCCGCGTCGAGCACTTCAATGTTCTCATTGACGTCGAGCGCCCCATTCGTGCTGTAGCAGTACGGGGCTGCCTTGATTGCGTACACCGCGCCGCTGGACTCGTCAATGTTCCTCAGGAACATGGCATCCTTCCCAAACTCCGAATCCTCTCCGCTCTCACAGGCGGCATTGTAAGCTTCCACGGTGGAAACCAGTTCCGGCGCACCGATCATCTCCGCCAGTTCTGCTACTGTACTCGCCCTATACAGATTCTTTGCTTCGATGGAGCCTTCGATCAGCGCGTCCATATCTGTAATCGGGTCATTTTCCAGCAGGGCATATTCATTGTTCTCAGAAATAAACGGGTACCATTCGGAGTTGGAGAAATCCTGTGAGTTGATCATCATATATACGCTGTCAAATCCGTTCTCCTTCAGGTTATCCATGTACGCCTGGTCAACGATGGCATAGTAGAACTGCGTGCCGCCTCTCCAATAGTTTTCGGCAACTGTCATGCTCCCCGCTTCATTTGCAAAGCGCGCGCCGTTCTCATTGACCGCCAGAATGTCATAGTTGTTTGCAATTGCAGAGAGTGCCTTGTTGTGTCCGGGTGTCACGCCATCAATCCTTACGAGATTTGCAGTGCGTCCGGAATGGCACATTCCCGCGGATGACATGGAGAAGGTTCCCGCATTCATATCATTGATTGCAGAAGAAAGCATCGTTCCGTCATTCTGATACATACCGTGAAGTCTGATCGGATAACCGTAGGCGTCCTTTGTCATCTGCGCGCTGCCGCCAAAGCCGCCCGTGCAGAGGATGACGGAGGGAGCGTAAATCTCATAGGTTGTACCGTCATAGGCCACCGCCTTCACGCCGGCCACGCTGCCGTCCTCATTTTTCAGGATCTCCGTGCCCTTCAGCTCCAGGATATAGTCGTTTTTCTCATTCAGGGCTTTCCTGCTCTCGATGGCAGCTACCATCATATCATGAATGGAAGACTCCTCGCAGTTATAGGTTGCCCAGACCGCCAGATCATCATAGAAAAAGGGCATGGTAGGATAAAACTGATAGCCCAGCTCATTGATTGCATAGTCAAGAGTCTCTCCGGATTTGTCGACGATCAGGTCGATCAGCTCGTCCTTTGCCGCTCCGGCAGTATCTTCCTTCCAGCGCGCCTTGAACGCCTCCGCATCAACCGTCATGCCGCTCTGGACGCTTTCGGATTCAGGATTGACCGCCATCGGCCCGCTCACCTGCGTGGAGGTTCCGCCGATTCTCGCTGCGGCATCCAGCCCGAAGACTCTGGCCCCCGCATCCGCCGCGTTGCAGTATGCCATGACGCCGGATGCACCCAGGCCGACAACAATGACGTCATATCCATCTACAACCACGGTCTCTGTGCGCTTTTCCGGCTTGCTCTGCCAGTCAGACGGATTGCCGCCCGCTTCTTCGATGGCCATGCGCACCGCATTCCGGATTCCTGCAGAAGACATGGTTGCGCCGGTCGTCGCATCTACGCCGATGCTCTGCGCCTCAATGATCCGCGGAATGAACGTATCGATGGCTGACTGAAGAATCGAGTCATCATACTCTGCCCACTCTCCGCCCCGGTCCGTTACTTCGATGTTCTGAATTTTGCCGTCTTTGAACGTAACGGCAACCTTGAAAGGGATGGTATAGTTGTTGCCATATACCGTCTCTTCGTAAGTACCGTCGGCTACCGCAGCTTCGGCCCCTGCCATCCCGCAACACAACGTCAGAATCAGGGTGCCAATCAAAAGAATTGCCATAAATTTCTTCATTCGGTTCTGCCTCCCGTATTCTTTTTGATGGGGATGATGATTTCGAGAAACGAGTCCTCCGTTGGAAGTGAGACAGGCAAAATGCGAAGCACTGCGTCAGATGATACCTGATATCCATTCTCATGAAGATAGCGGTTTGCAGTCATGAGAGTCTGAGCAACATCTGACATGTCCTCGGGCTCATACTTGTTCAGCTTCTCAACAAAGCGCAGGACCTTTTCCCACCGGTATCTCCTGTCACAGCTGATTTTTCCTACCTCTTCGGGCAGGACATTCAAGTCCGACTCTCTCCAGAGAATTCCGCTTCTTTCTGCCAGTTTCGGCCTTTGTACTCCGTCCGAAAAGAAAAACTCCCTGTCAACAATCATCCCGTAGAAGGTGATGGGCAGTGCTGTCGTCAGGGTTTTTACCGCTGAATTCCGTTGCTCATCCACTACCGGTTCCCACCCGATCAGCTGCTCAAGGAAAAAGATCTGATCCTGGCAATCCTCTATGCGCATCTGATGCGGATCATCACGCCACAGCTGTGAGCTCTGCGCCATCTCTGCAAGGATTTGTGACTCCCACGTCAGCCGCCGGATCTCCTGCTCAGTCTGGGCAATCCTTTGCCTCAGCATTGCTTCGAAAGAATGATCTCCGTAGCTGATGGCAGAACTGGTGGCATCCTCCAGGGAAAAGCCATAGGCTCTCAGCATCCGGAGATAAATCAGAGTCTGACAGTCCATCCCATCGTATACGCGATATCCATTTCGTGGATCCCGTTTGGGTTCGATGATCTGCTTCTCTTCGTAATACCGGAGCGTTTCTTTGCTGATTCCGAGAACATTGGCCAGCTTGTTTCTCTGATAATACACGTTCCCCATCGTGATACTCCCATCATAATGGTCTGTAGGCCTACAGGGTCAAGCCCTTTTTCAGATTTTATCACTCTGGTTTTTTCCCGTCCATAGATATTACAGCCAATAAACGCATAATCCCTCGGAGTTCTCCTCTGTGTACAAACACAGCGTCAACGATTCTCCTGCCGGCCGCGGTCTTCATCACAGAGTATATCACCCTCTAACTCCAACGTCCACTTTTTCCGGTATAGAAGGATGTGGGTCATGCAATTGTATTGACATTGCATGCTGTTTGCAGTATCCTATTACCGAGGTGATTTTCATGGCAACTGTTAATATGAGTATCCGTACCGACTCCGAACTGAAAGCGCAGGCAGAAGCAGTCCTTTCCCAGCTCGGCATGACCATGAACGGAACGATCAATATGTTCCTTCACCAGATCGTCCGGGACAGAGCTGTCCCTCTGAGCCTTTCTCTCAGCAAGGAGCAGTCTGTCTATGCGGATCTCCTGCATGCCCAGACCGAGCGTGCCAGCGGGTATCAGGGCAGGGACGCCCGTGATGTTTTGTCTGATATGGATCAGATCATCGCTGCGGCTGAGGAGAAAGCAGGCTGATGGCAGGCTATAAAGTCATCGTTGCCAGTCGGGTTGATCGTCAGCTTCTGACCCATGTCGAGTTTATCGCCCGCGTCAGCATTCCCGCCGCCAGACGTTTCCGTGATGCCTATGTCCGGGTACTGGATGACCTGGAAGAGAATCCTCTTCAGTTTCCTCTGGATACTGATCCGAATCTCCCGGAAAACCTGTATCATAAAGCGATATTTGCAAAATGGTACAAAGCTCTCTTTTTGATTGATACCGACAACCGTATTGTGTATTTGGATGCCGTCGTGGACTGTCGGCAGAGTACTGACTCCTATGAAATATAGCGTCAGATAAACAGCAGACCGCAATCCTCATACCGGCATTTCACTTTGCTCACAAGTTGGCAGTTGACATGCTGTTATATATTTGCTATATTATGGACAAGGTCGGTAGAAATACTGACTGGGGCTGGTCGAAAGACCCAGGTCCATCGCTGGCGGGGAAGTTCCTCGCCTTCTTTATTTCATGGCATGGGAGCGTGATTGCCGCGAAAGAACTCAGCGTTTTTATTGATGAGTCAGGTGATTTCGGAGTCTATGATTTTCGTTGCCCGTTCTATATCATTACCATGGTTTTCCATGACCAAAGCGTTCCTATAGCTGAAGAAATCCGCAAGCTGAATCAGGAACTTTCTTATATGAACCTGCACAATCTGTGTATTCATACCGGCCCGATTATTCGTCGGGAGGAAATCTATGAGTATATGGATCTGGCCGATCGTCGGCGAATCTTCAATAAGATGGTCGCTTTTTTTCGACAGGTAAATATTCGATATAAGTGTTTTTCTATTGAAAAGAAACACATTGATGATGCAGTTATTGCATCGGCTCAGCTTTCTAAAAAGATCTCTCAATTTATCCGGGATCATTATGCGGACTTTCTGTCCTGTGATATTGTTAAAGTCTACTATGACAATGGACAGATAGAAGTAAGCAAAATTCTTGCATCTGTATTCAGTGCTTTGCTCACGAATATCGAGTACAGAAAAGTAATGCCTGAGGACTACAAACTCTTCCAAGTGGCCGACCTTATCTGTTCGATGGAATTGATTCGCCTCAAGTTGGAAAACAACTTATTTTCTAAATCCGAGGAGATATTCTTTGAAAATCAGCGTGCTCTGAAACGAAACTATCTCCGACACATTCAAAAGAAAGAATGGTTATGAAAGCTTCACCCGGTTTTACTATGCCGGGTGTTTTTTGTTTAGGCACAACAAAGTCTTTTGCTTCCATCACAAATCGGGCACATAATGCCCGGAGGATTTTCCCTGCGCTTTCTTCACCAGTTCTTTCCCTGCGTTCCAGCCCTGGCCGACCTTCTCGCCCACAACATAATAACCGTTGCGGAACTGGTCGAAGATCAACGCCTGGATTTTCCCCGGCTCCACTTTCCCATCCTCACCGATCACGCTCTCTTCCGTGCCGGCATGCTTCCAAGGTTCTTCTTCATTTCGTCTTTCCTTTCGTAAATTCATCGCTAATTGAATCGGGTATTCAGATACTATACGCTCTTATCTTTCACTTCGTCATATAATACTCCCGGGCTGATCATCATGGCGTGTCACCTGTCTGATTTACCGAAAGCTTCTTCGAACTTTGACAGCAGCACCTGCTCTTTTTCTTTATTATC
>OMUP01000128.1 GCA_900314255.1 uncultured Lachnospiraceae bacterium
CCTCAGCGAATCTCAGACTGTTCATGATTCCGCCCAGACTGAGCCGCGAATGGAAGAAAGAATACAATGCGAGAACCGCATCCGAAAGGTCGAACAAGCGCGAGAAGATTGATTTTCTCATAGAAAACGGCAGACACCGCTCCTCGAAGATGTGGTGCTGCCGTCTGTTCTGCATCGCGATGTGCCAACACCTCGACGCATGGGACCTGCCAGATCGCTTCACTCTCATTGAATCTCTGAAACAGGCCGCTGCATAAGCTTACGCATCTATCATTGTAAAAGAAAATGATGCGTATGTCTATTTCGTGCGCCCTTTTTTTCGAGATGCAAAGTCTGGTTCGTGTTCATTTCCAAAGACACCCAATCTTCTCGTAAAACAAGTGCAATATTTGATTTTCAAGGTTCAAAAATTGGCTGGCCATTATAACACATCAGGATTCCGAGAGTTCATGCATTGGCTAATCGAAATATGAAGAAAATTACTGATATGAAACTCATGCGCGCCGGCCATAAAAAATCCCCTTTTCCGGCTTCCCGGGAAAGGGGACTCGCTCTCATTTGTCATGCTTCGGAGATGGCTCCGACGGGGCAGTTGTCAATTGCCTCCTGTACGCTTGCATCATCACCTTCGGCGTAACATTCTGCCTTGCCTTCGCCATTCAGGCGGAAGGCGTCCGGGCAGGTGCCCACGCACATACCGCATCCGATACACGTATCCTGATCTACAATTGCTTTCATCTTTTTACTCCTTTGCTCTTTCAAACATTTCCTTACTTAATCCGCAGACGGGGCATACCCAGTCGTCTGGGATATCCTTGAACAGGGCGCCGTCCGGATCGCCCTTCTCCGGGTCGTAAACATAACCGCAAACGCTGCATTCGTATTTTTCCATGGTTCAGCCTCCTGTGCTCGTGCCGTCTGTTGTATCTCTCTTACACTTTGTATCCTATCCTTGCGCCGCTTTCCGAGCTGTTGCTGCGGCAACAATTATCCCCCGGGAAAAATGCCGGTGCTTGTTGTTTTGGCAACAGCCGCCGGGCTGGAAATCAGGATAAAATGATAACAGAAAAGGAAAGCCTGGGAGGGACCCGTGTGATATGCATACGCTCCGGAATTATTCAGAATACATCCCTGTGATCGCGAAAGCGAAACTGTTTGAGCATATACCGACTGATCAGTATGATTCGGTTTTCGCGCATCTGCGGGCTTCGGTGCGCAGGTTCGAAAAAGGCGAGTACATTCAGAGACTCGGCGAGCCGCTGCCCTACTCGGGCATCGTACTGGACGGCATGGTAGAAGGGTCTTTTATAAGCGAAAATTACAATAAGATCAACATGAACCAGTTTACGGCCGGGAGATCGTTTGGCGAGGCGCTGGCCTGCGTGAAAACGACGTACAGCCCGATCCAGCTGCAGGCTCTGACTGGCTGCACGGTCATGCTGCTGGATCTGAAGCAGATCTTGTCGGACTCACCCTGCGACTGCAGGTATCAGCCGGTTCTGTCAGCCAACCTGATAAAGATCCTGGCCAGCGAAAATGTTTTCTCCAATCTGAAGCTTCGGATCGCGAATCAGAAGGCGATAAGAGACCGGATTCTGATGTATCTGCACAGCCTGGTGCCGGATGCAGAAGGGTTCGTCCATGTTCCCTTTACCCAGACGGCGTTTGCCGAATTCCTGGGCGTGAACCGCAGCGCCCTGTCAAGGGAACTCGGAAGGATGCAGGATGAAGGGCTGATACTTGTCGACGGGAGAGCAATCAGGCTGCTACGACCATGACCATCGTTCCGGCCACGATTAAGATTAGTCCAGCAAGTGCTCTGGCAGACAGTTTTTCACCGAAAACGATTCTGGAAAAGATAATGGAAACAACGATGCTTAATTTGTCTATCGGAACGACGACGCTGGCGGGGCCGATCTGAAGCGCGCGGTAATAGCAGAGCCAGGAAGCGCCGGTCGCAACTCCCGACAGGCAGATGAATGCTAGTTCACCGCGCTGGATTTCATGTACTTTGCCCGTTTTCCCCGTGACCAGAACCATCATCCATGCCATGACGAGCACCACACAGGTCCGGATCGCCGTTCCGAGATTTGATGCGATATTCTCAATTCCGATTTTTCCGAGGATTGAAGTTAAGCTGGCGAAAATGGCCGAACCAAATGCGTAGAACATCCATCCGCGTCCGGGTCTCTTACCGGCGATGACTGCCGTTTTCCCGCTGCCGTCAGCCGTTTCAGCCGCTGCCGCATTTGCTGTTCTTTTTTTCTCGATCATCAAAAAAGTTCCGAGTCCGATCAGAACGATCCCCACGCCGGACGCCCATGTGACAGGCTCTCCCAGGAAAAGAAAGGCCAGCAGAATGGTCAGGATCGTGCTGGTCTTGTCGATCGGGACAACTTTGTTTACGTCTCCGATCTGGAGCGCGTGAAAATAGCACAGCCACGAAAAGCCTGTGGCAAGGCCGGACAGGATCAGGAAAATCCAGGTTCTCCCGCCGATCGAACCGATGCCGTCCATCTGGCCTGTGACAAGTACCATCAGCCATGAAAAGATGAGAACAATGATCGTCCGGACGGCCGTCGCCACCGTAGAATCCGTCTGTTTAATGCCGCATTTAGCCAGAATTGCTGTGATTCCGGCAAAGAATGCAGATCCGAAAGCGAATACGATCCACATAATTTCCCTTTCCGTAATGTCAGAGACTATTTTTATAAGGTTTCCTGTATTATACCTCTGGAGACAATCAATGATAACTTCTGTTCTGTATTCTTAGTGCCTGTATTCTTAGTCTTTCACTTTGTTTGATTTTCTTAGACCTTTTGTATATAATCAAAGTAGGGATATACCTACTTTTCCTACTTTTGAAAGGCGGTGTTAAATTATGTCGGTAAATACATTTATTGACAATGCCAAGGTTATGGCCAAAGGCCAGATTACAATTCCAAAAGATGTCCGTGATGTACTTGGTGTGTCAAGCGGAGATCGAGTCACTTTCATAGTCGAAGGGGACAATGTTCGCATAGTCAATTCTGCTATATACGCCATGCAAATGCTTCAGAAAGATATGACCGGAGAAGCCAAGCGTACTGGATTGAATTCAGAAGACGATGTCATAGCACTTGTCAAAGAAATAAGAAATGAGGGAAAAAGTGAATGAGAGTGCTGATTGACACCAATGTTCTTATTTCTGCTGCCCTAAATCCAAACAGTACGCCATATCAGGCATACGCTAAAGCATCTACTTACTTACCCTAATCACGGATTAATCTGTGAACAGAATGTAGATGAAATGAAACGTATATTTTGTAAAAAGTTTCCGAACAAAATGGATGCATTGGATAGATTTCTTTACATAGCTTTGCTTACTTTGGAATTGGTCTCTGTACCAACAGAAGAGGAAAAACTCGAGTCTCAGATCAGAGATTTGAACGATCGTACCATTTTACGCGCAGCCATATCAGCAAAGGTTGACGTGCTGCTTACCGGAGATAAAGATTTCCTGGAATCTGGTATCAAAACCCCAATGATATTGACACCATCAGATTTTTTGAAACTATTTTGATAATCTATCCAAGAGTGTCTGATTCTGCACCATACTCCTTTCTTCATTTGCTTGCCTTTTCCAAAAGAAGAGCCTTGCTTCCATTTGTCTTGCTTCGACAGGGCAGCCGTAGATTGCCTCCTATACATTAACCCTTCTATCTTCATCATAGTATTCTGAATAAACTTCACTGTTTAACTGGCTCGATATCTGTGCGTATACCATCCCAATTCACAATTTCCTGATTTACATATGTTTTAATTTTCTAAATTCTTCACTTTCTCAACCTGTCCCGTCAGCCAAAGCACCCCGTGATGATTTCTGTCACCACGGGGCTGTCTGAATCTCTGTATTGGCTGTTTATTTCACGATAGAAAAGTGATAGCTTCGCGTACTTCCGTCTGGTGCCGTCACTGTAACTTCAAGTTCGCTGCTCGCCTCCGGACGGATGGTGACCCATTCCAGATCCTGGACGGGAGCACCATTTACCATCACTGTGCTTCGCGAGGAATTTTTTACGGGGCGCAGGCGAAGTTCACGAGACGTGCACGTGAGCCGATATGTCGTCTGTTCGGCAGAAAAGTGTGGCGTGCAGCTTGCATTTTCAAACTGAATCCAGCTGAGCTTGCAGTTGTTTTCCGTTGTGACGCCCTCGCTCAGAATCCGGCCGACATTGACCGCTGCCCAGTTCAAGTCGATCTGATAATTGCCCTGGACGGCGATCCATTTGGATCCGAACGATTCCGCTGCGGAGCGAAGCGTCGGCTTCAGCGCCGCTTCGCCGTGATCGACGACTCCCTGAACCGCCTGTTCGAGATTGTCAAGGTACGGATTGACATCGAGGATCTCATCATTGTGGCCGCACAAAAGTTTCGCGACGTGCCCTTCAGTCTGTGCCCGGAATTTCCGTATCGCCGCCAGGTAGCGATCCATCGTGTTGACGTTGGAATCAAACTGCAGCCAGGCGGAATCCGGCTTATAGGCCTGGTTGCTGCCGAACGCGTCAGAACTGAATACAAATCCTGTCTCCCGCTCGACCGCCACAATGCTTCCGGGCGTGTGTCCCGGCACCGCGTAAATGTCCAGAACAGAATTACCGAGATCAAGCACATCGCCTTCATCAATATTCAAAGACGCGTGCAGATCATATCCGAATGTTGCCGGAAGCGGCAGATCCCGGTCTGACATATAGCAGGTAA
>OMUP01000129.1 GCA_900314255.1 uncultured Lachnospiraceae bacterium
TAATGGTATATGTAATCAGGCAGAGATATGGAGGAGAATGGATCCATATTCTCTGCCTGATTTATTCGCCAGGTGGTATCTGGTTATACCATTGCCGGATTTATACTGTGATTGAATCACCAGGATCCAGAGCTGTCACTGGAATACTATTTCTTTGACATAAATTACAAAATAGTTTCGGATCCTGATCAATAAATGGGAATGTGTGATAATGCATTGGGATAGTCATCGCGGCACCTATCATTTTTGCCGCCCGGGCTGCGTCCGCTGCTCCCATTGTGAATACATCGCCGATCGGAAGCATTGCCAGATCCAGGTGCTCTTCGGCAAGAAGCTCCATGTCTTTTGTCAGAGCCGTATCTCCTGCAAAATATATCTTTTTTACTATTCCGGCGGATTCTTCGTCACGGATTGAAAGTATGAATCCTGATGCGAGTGCCCCCGGGACGCCGCTGCCGTGAATGGCAGGTGTGAGTTTTATTGCTCCAAATGGAAGACTTACTCTGCCGCCTATGTTGCAGGGCAGAGTGTTCAGATTTTTAAATAAAGCACCAGTAAGATCTATTGAGCCGATAATCGTAGCACCAGTACGTTTGGCAATCGATTCCGTATCTCCGACGTGGTCGCTGTGCCCGTGCGAAACCAGAATGTAATTGGCATCCACTTTATCGGCTGTAACTGCAGCATACGGATTTCCGGTGAGAAATGGGTCCGTAAGAATCCTGACGGCTCCGGCTGTTATCTGAAAGCAGGAATGTCCAAGATATTTCACATCTATCATTAAAAGCCTCCCTGTTACATATACTGATATTTTGCAGTTTCTGTTTTGCGATACTGAGGACTGAAAAATCAATCATCCAGTGTCTTCCCAGCATTGATCGTACGAACAATCTGAGATGGCACGGGAGGACATCCTTTACACCATGATATTGTGCTGTTCCGGAATTTTGCAGTGCAGTTCCCTACCAGTACCACAGGTGAACCATCAGCCGGGTGCAGATCCTCGGCAGTTAAATCTCCTCCAAAGGCAATCGTGACAGCCGGGCTGTTTTCATATTCCTGATGATGATATCGGAAAAACTGAAGCATGGCGGCGTGACAGGCGCTGCAGGCACCTTTTTCAACGACAGAGGGGTTGTGGTAATTCTGTTGCAGATCCTGCTCAGAAGCCAGACGGAATTTTCTGGACCACTTTAGAAAATCGACAGGGTGTACATGAATATCCTCTATCTTTAAATTTCGATCCTCACGAACCAGATTCAGATGTGCTATTGCATCCGGCTTCATGCCCATAAGCTGAATCGCCGTCAGGTCGACAGAGAGAGCATCATGAGAAGAAATGACCATATTCATTTCTACCGGTGTGCCCCCGGAAGGACCGAATCCTTCCATACAGGTTGTGGCGTCCAGAATTGCGTAATCCGGATACAGAAGTTTCATCAGATCACAGATTCCGTAATCAAGGCACTTTCCCTTGTGAATATCCGGCGGGTTCGACTTTATCCGGTGAAGACGGGTTTTATCGCGCTGATACAGACAGCCTTTCATATTTTTAATGCTGAGTGTGACTCCTGCATACATATGTGTCTTCATCACAGGCACGGAAATCACCCGGTCAACTTCAAATGCCAGATTGGACAATTTCAGTTTTTCAATAATATGATGATTTGGTATGATTCTCTCTGTCATGCCTGAATCATCCAGATTCAGGCATTCGACGCCTTCTTGTTCACAGACTTTCCAGATACCGGCAGATCGGAGTGCTTCTATACTGTCTGTTCCGACAATAGAACTGTCTCCTACATAGAGCTTTTTTACGGAATGGTCTTTGAAGAAACGGATTAATCCGCGGACGACTTCCGGATGCGTGCACAAACCGCTTCCGGCCGGGCCTTTAAATCCTGTGTTTACTTTCAGCAGGACTGACAAGTTGGAAGGATCTTCCTTAAAAATATCGGCTGCGGCATCATACGCAAGCTTTACGCGGTCAGATCCCCGTTCAATATATACCTCTGACATGTATTGTGACCTCCCTTTATGTTTTACCTTTAATCTTTGGAAGAAAGCCC
>OMUP01000195.1 GCA_900314255.1 uncultured Lachnospiraceae bacterium
AAGTGCCCGGACCAAGTGTTCGGCCCAAGAAAGACAAGCAGAACAAGCAAAACAAGCAAAACAAGGCCGCTGCTCCTCTCTGGAACTTTCGAGAGGAGCAGCGGCCTGCTTTACTTATTTATGCAGCCGGGAGATTACTTTCCCATTTCTTTCTTTTCTTCCTGCAGCTTCTGGTGCTTCATGCCGCGGACTTTGCTGGAAAGGCCGAAGAGGTTGATGAAGCCGGTAGCGTCCTTGTGATCGTAGAGATCGCCGGTCGTGAAGGAAGCGAGGGACTGGCTGTAGAGCGAGTACGGAGAGGTTTCGCCGGCACGGATGATGTTGCCCTTGTAGAGTCTGAACGTAACTTCGCCGGTCACATACTCCTGGGTGACATTCATGAATGCGGTGATAGCTTCGCGGCTCGGAGAGAACCATTTGCCCTCGTAGATCAGCTCGGCGAGTCGCTTTGCGAGGTCTTCCTTGAGCTCGGTTGTCTCGCGGTCGAGGATGAGTTCCTCGAGCTGCTGATGGGCTTCGTAGAGGATGGTTCCGCCCGGTGTCTCGTAAACGCCGCGGGACTTCATGCCGACGACACGGTTCTCGACGATGTCGACGATACCGATGCCGTTGCGGGCGCCCATCTCGTTGAGGGTACGGATGATGTCGGCGACCTTCATGGCCTTGCCGTTGACAGTCTTCGGAACACCCTTTTCAAATGTCATGGTGACGGTCTCTGTCTTGTCCGGAGCTTCCTGCGGGGTCACACCCAGAACGAGCAGATGCTTGTAGTTCGGCTCGTTTGAAGGATCCTCGAGTTCAAGACCCTCATGGGAGAGGTGCCAGAGGTTGCGGTCGCGGCTGTAGCTGCTGGACGCGTCAAACGGAAGATCGATGCCGTGCTTGTGGCAGTAGTCGATTTCGTCGTCGCGGGACTGCATTGTCCACTTCGGATCACGCCACGGGGCGATGATCTTGATGTCCGGAGCCAGTGCCTTGATGGCAAGCTCGAAACGGATCTGGTCGTTGCCCTTGCCGGTTGCGCCGTGGCAGATGGCAACGGCGTGCTCCTTGCGGGCGATCTCAACGAGACGCTTTGCGATGCACGGACGGGCCATGGATGTGCCCAGCAGATATTTATTCTCGTAAACCGCATTGGCCTGTACGCACGGAACAATGTAATTTTCGGCGAAGTCATCGGTCAAATCCTCGATGTAAAGCTTGGACGCACCGCTGGCTGCCGCTCTCTTGTCGAGACCGTCAAGCTCTTTGCCCTGGCCGACATCGGCGCAGACGCAGATAACATCATAATTGTAGTTTTCTTTGAGCCACGGGATGATCGCGGTCGTATCCAGACCGCCCGAGTACGCAAGAACAACCTTATCCTTCATACGAATCCTCCATAAAACTAGTTGCCGCTTTCCGGCCGCCCGTTCAGTCAAAAAACAGACGCCACCAGCGTTTTCTTAACTATATCCTCTGGCCGGTGTAAAATCAAGCACATGAGAGCATAAATATGCATAAATACTGTATAATTATAAATACACACCGCAAAATCACTTTACTTACCTGCCCGAACTGCTATACTATTTTGAATGACTCAATCAGTTTTCCGGGAAGGCGGTATCAGCATATGAAGAGAATCGAAGGCGGAGTCACGGCGGCGAAGGGGTTTCTCGCGGGATCCGCGATGGCGGCCATAAAGCAGAACAAGCGCGACGACATGGCATTTGTCGTGAGTGAAAAGCCCTGCGTGGCAGCGGGCACATTTACCACAAACCGCGTATTTGCGGCGCCGGTCAAGTGGGACAGAAAAGTCGTGAAAGAATCGCCGATGGCCCAGTGCATGGTGATCAACAGCGGTATCGCCAATGCCTGCACCGGAGCGGAGGGCGACGCAGCCTGCGAGGCGGAGGCGAAGGCCGTCGAGTCGGTTTTGAATATTCCGTATAAATCGGTTCTGATCGGATCGACCGGCGTCATCGGCATGCAGCTGCCGGTCGACAAGATGGTGAATGCGATCCGTGAAAATGTGGGCAAGCTGAAGGAGACCGCCGAGGCCGGCACGAAGGCGGCGCGCGCGATCATGACGACGGACACGCACGACAAGCAGGTGGCGGTCCAGATTCAGATCGGCGGAAAGACGGTCACCATCGGCGGCATGTGCAAAGGCGCCGGCATGATTCATCCGCACATGTGCACGATGATCGCCTGCGTGACGACGGACGCGATGATCACAAAGGAACTGCTGCAGAAGGCGCAGAGTGAAACGGTAGACGAATCCTACAACATGATCTCTGTCGACGGAGACATGAGCACGAACGACACCGCCGTTGTCCTGGCAAATGGCATGGCCGGAAACCCGCTCATCAAGGATGAGGGCGAGGATTATCAGACATTCCGCGAGGCGCTGCAGTACGTCAACACCGAACTGGCCAAGAACATCGCCGGCGACGGAGAAGGCTGCACCTGTCTGTTTGAGGCAAAAGTCATCGGAGCTTCGTACCGGGATCAGGCGCGCACGCTGGCCAAGTCTATCATTCAGAGCAATCTGACCAAGGCGGCCATCTTCGGACACGACGCGAACTGGGGACGGCTTCTGTGCGCGATGGGGTATTCGGGCGCTGAATTTGACCCGCTCAAGGTCGACATCTGGTTTGAGAGCAGCGCCGGAAAGCTCAAGATCGTCGAGAACGGCGTGGCGACGGATTACAGCGAGGAAAAGGCAACAGAGATCATGAGCCAGAATCCTGTCACGGCCATCGCCGATATCAAAGAGGGCGACGTGAGCGCGACGGCCTGGGGCTGCGATCTGACATTTGACTACATCAAGATCAACGCAGACTACCGGTCCTGAAAAGTGTAAGACACAAACGAAAACGGACAGAAAGTGGAGAACAGACAATGGAAATGGAAAATGACGACAACCTCCAGCCCGTACACGCTTCGCAGGAGGATCTGCGCAAGGCGGAGATCCTGATCGAGGCGCTTCCCTATATACAGCGGTTCAACCGCAAGGTCATCGTCGTGAAGTACGGCGGGGCGGCGATGCGGGACCCGGAACTGGAAAAGAAGGTTCTGCAGGACGTCGTTCTGCTCAAGCTCGTAGGCTTCAAGCCGATTCTTGTACACGGCGGCGGCAAGGAAATCAGCACCTGGGTGAGAAAGAACGGCGGCGAGCCGAAATTCATCGGCGGTCTGCGCGTGACCGATGAGGACACGATGCAGATTGCGCAGATGGTGCTCAATCGGGTCAACAAACAGCTGGTGACCATGGTCAGCAGCCTCGGCATCAAGGCGTGCGGCGTGTCCGGACAGGACGGCGGCATGCTGAAGGTGAGAAAGAAGACATTTGCCGGGCAGGATCTGGGGTATGTCGGCGAGGTGTCGGAAGTGAACACGACGATCCTGGAGGATCTGCTGCGCGACGACTTCCTGCCGATTGTGTGCCCGATCGGATTCGGCGATGATTACCACGCCTACAACATCAACGCGGATGACGCGGCGTGTGCCATCGCAAAGGGCATGCGCGCCGAGAAGCTGGCGTTCCTGACGGACGTGGAAGGCATTTATCTGGATTACAATGACAAGAGCACGCTGATTTCCGAACTGTCGATCGACGAGGCCGAGGATCTGATCGGAAACGGGCAGGTCAGCGGCGGCATGCTTCCGAAGCTGACCAACTGCGTGGATGCCGTGAAAAACGGCGTGTCCCGCGTCCATATCCTGGACGGCCGGATTCCGCACTCTCTGCTTCTTGAAATCTTCACCCACCGCGGTGTCGGCACGGCTATCTTAAGCCGTGAGGCACACAAGTTCTACCACAAGGAAGAGATGGAAGACACAGGCAGTACCGCTCCCGCAGACGGCGTAGGCGATTCATATTAAGACGAAGACAGGAGACGATCATGAATACAAGTGAAATTATCCGCACGGCAGAAGCGAAGCTGATTCACACCTACAACCGCTATCCGGTCGTTCTGGACCACGGCGAGGGTGTTCATCTGTATGACACAGACGGAAAGGAATATCTGGACTTCGGCGCGGGCATCGCGGTTTTCGCCCTCGGCTACAGCAACGAGGCGTACAAGCAGGCGCTGAAGGACCAGATCGACAAGCTGATTCACACGTCCAACTATTTCTACAATGAGCCGGCCATGAAGGCGGCCGTCAAGGTTACGGAAGCCACCGGCATGGACCGCGTGTTCTTCACCAACAGCGGCACCGAGGCCATCGAAGGCGCCATCAAGCTGGCGAAGAAGTGGGCATATCTGAAGTCCGGAAACGGCAGCACGGACCACGAAATTATTGCCATGAAGAATTCCTTCCACGGCCGCAGCATGGGCGCGCTGGCCGTGACCGGAAACAGGCACTATCAGGAAGCGTTCGGCCCGATGATTCCGGGCATCCGCTTCGCCACGTACAACGACCTTGACAGCGTGAAAGCCCTGGTAAATGACAAGACCTGCGCGATCATCCTCGAGACAGTCCAGGGTGAGGGCGGCGTTCACCCGGCGACGATAGAATTCCTGACCGGCATCCGGCAGCTGTGCGATGAGAAGGGGCTGCTGATGATTCTGGACGAGGTTCAGTGCGGCATGGGCCGGACCGGCTCGATGTTCGCCTACCAGCAGTACGGTGTGACGCCGGACATCGTGTCCATGGCCAAGGCGCTCGGCTGCGGCGTTCCGCTGGGGGCATTTGCCGCGAAGGATGCGGTGGCACAGGCTCTTGTGCCGGGCGATCACGGCTCGACCTACGGCGGCAACCCGCTGGCCTGCACCGCCTGCGTAAGCGTTTTCGAGCAGTTTGAGAAACTGCATGTCGTGGAAAATGTGCAGAAGGTCGGCGCTTACATGACAAAGCGTTTCGACGCGCTCACCGCTGAGTGCCCGTACGTAAAAGAGCGCCGCGGCATGGGGCTTCTGCAGGGACTGGAGCTCACGGGACTTGACGCCGGAAAGGTGGCGGCAAAGTGCCTCGATGAGGGGCTGATTCTCTTCACGGCAGCCGGCAACACGCTGCGCTTTGTTCCGCCGCTCATCATCACGGAGGCGGATGTGGACGCGTGTGCCGAGAAGCTGCAGAAAGCGATCAAAGCGGCAGCGGAAGGATAATGCATGACAGACGTATTTGAGATCACCGGAACGGTGACGCTTGCCAGGCACGAGGGGAGATTCTTAAAGTCCGGCGGAGACTGGATTTTTGACAATGAAATCGCGGATATCAGCGCCGATGCCGCTGACGGATCTCTTGTGCAGGTAAAAGATTTTGACGGGTATGACATGGGCGCCGGGTTTATAAACCGGCGCTCGAAGATTACGGTCCGGATGCTGACCCGGGGACATGAAAGGCCTGACGCGGCCCTTTTTGCCGCCCGGGTCCGTTCCTGTATTGAAGGGCGGCGTGTGTACTCCGACCTCTCCTGCTGCCGCCTGATTTTCGGCGAGGCCGACGGCTTCCCGGGGCTGGTCGCGGATCTGTACAGCGGATATCTGGTGTGCCAGATCACAGCGCTTGGCATGGAGCGCCTTTTTCCGGCGATTCTTCCCCTCATCCGCGAGGAGCTTGCAGCGGCCGGCACACCTGTGAAAGGTGTGCTGCTGCGCAACGACGAGAAGGTGCGCGAAAAAGAAGGACTGACGCTGGAGAAAAAATTTGCCGGAGAGGCCTTTGATACCCGTGTACCAATCGTGGAAAATGGCGTAAAATATATTGTTGACGTGATGGACGGACAGAAGACCGGTTTCTTCCTGGATCAGAAGGAAAACCGGGCGGCTGTGCAGCGCCTGGTGGGCGGCCTGAAAAAGACAAAGGAATCTGTCCGGGTTCTGGACTGCTTTACGCACACGGGATCATTTGCCCTGAATGCGGCAAGGGCCGGCGCGACGCAGGTGCTGGCAGTGGATGCCTCGGATCTGGCGATCGCTCAGGCGCGTGAAAACGCGGAAATGAACGGATGGGCAGACCGGGTGCAGTTTCTGACGGCGGATGTCTTTGATTTTCTGCCGCAGCAGGTGCAGGAGAAGGAACTCTATGACCTTGTGATTCTGGATCCTCCGGCTTTCACCAAGTCGAGGAATTCGGTGAAGGCGGCTTCCCGAGGCTACCGGCAGATCAACAGCGACGGCATGCGGCTTGTGGCGCCGGGAGGATATCTGGCGACCTGCACATGCTCGCACTTCATGGAGCCGGAGCTGTTTCGGAAAACGATTGCCGAGGCGGCGCACATCGCGCACAGACGGCTTTCCCAGGTGTATTCCGGGACGCAGGCTCCGGATCACACATATCTGTGGGGACTGTCCGAGAGTTTGTATCTTAAGTTTTACATTTTCCGTCTGGACTGACCGCAGGGATCGGGACGGCAGCGGCAGATGCGCCGGAAGAGGCGCGCGGACAAAAGAGAGGTCACATGGCGCAGGACGACAACAACGGGAAAATGGACCTGAACGGAATCAGGAAAGAGATTGACGAGGTGGACCGTCAGCTGACGCAGCTTTTTGAGAGGCGTCTGGAGCTGACGCGGTCGGTGGCGCGCTACAAGCTGGCCACCGGCAAGAAGGTGCTGGACCGCAGCCGCGAGAATGAAAAGATCAGCGCGCTCGAGTCGTCTGTCGGAAGTGCACAGAACACGGCGGATATCGTCCGCATGTTCCGGCAGATCATGGCGGACAGCCGGAAGTATCAGTACAGGCTGCTCGAGGAAAGCGGCAACACGGCCAGAGAGCCGTTCACCCAGGTGGATGAAATCACGAAAAGGAACGTGACGGTTGTCTATCAGGGACTTCCGGGCGCGTACTCGGACATCGCAATGGTACAGGTTTTCGGTCCTGACGTGAAGAACTTTCACGTGCGCACCTGGCGGATGGCCATGGAGGCCGTGCGTGACGGGCGCGCGGATTTCGCCGTGCTTCCGGTGGAGAATTCGACGACCGGATTCATCACAGATGTCTTTGACCTGCTCGAGGAGTTCGACAATTACATCATCGGCGAGACGTATGTGAAGGTCGGGCACGTGCTGTGCGCACTGCCGGGCACCAGTCTTTCCGACATCCGCAAGGTCTACTCGCATCCGCAGGGCATCATGCAGTGCTCGAAATTCCTGGACGCCCATCCGGACTGGAAAGTGGCGCAGGAGCTGAACACGGCGGCCAGCGCCAAGAAGGTGGCCGACGAAAAAGACCGCACGCAGGCGGCGATTGCCAGCGCGCAGGCGGCGGAGAGCTACGGGCTTGAGGTCCTGCAGGAGGGCATCAGCGATTTTACCGGAAATGAGACGCGGTTTCTGATTGTCGAAAACCGGCGCTGTTTCGTGAAATCGGCTGACAAAATGTGCATTCTGTTCGAAACGCCCAACGAACCCGGATCTCTCTATGCTATTTTGAGCCACATCGTTTATAATGGTCTCAACATGAGCTGGATCGAATCCCGGCCGATTCTCGGCAGTACGCGGGAATTCCGGTTTTTTGTAGAATTCGACGGCAATATCAATGACCCGGCGGTGATCGACGCGATGCGCGGCATTCAGGAGGAATCCCGCTCCGTCCGGCTGCTTGGCAATTACCGTTCAGGGAAAAATAAGGAGCAGTAACCGTATGAAACTTGCATCATTACAGGACGAGCTTTCGTCCACCACCTATCCGGGCCGCGGCATTATTGTCGGCCGGTCCGAAGACGGGACAAAAGCTGTCGCCGCCTACTTCATCATGGGACGCTCGGCCAACAGCCGCAACCGCATCTTTGTGGCCGACGGCGACGGGCTGCGCACGCAGGCCTTCGATGAGAGCAAGGTGGAAGATCCGCGCCTCATCATCTACGCACCGGTCCGCGTGCTCAAAGCCGCGACGATCGTGACCAACGGCGATCAGACGGACACCATTTACGAGCACATGAAGAAGGGCGATTCCTTCGAGCAGGCACTCCGCACGCGCGAGTTCGAGCCGGATGCCCCTAACTATACGCCCCGGATTTCCGCGGTTCTCGAGACGACCAGTGCGACGTTCAGCTATATGATGTCGATCCTCAAGAGCGACAACATGGACCCGACCTGCTGCAACCGCAATACATTTGCCTACGATAATCCGAAGGCAGGCGAGGGCCGTTTTATTCACACGTACATGGGCGACGGCAATCCGCTTCCGAGCTTTGAGGGCGAGCCGACCCGCGTCACCATCAGCGGAGACATTGATACATTTACCGACAATGTGTGGAAGAGTCTTGACGCGGACAACAAAGTATCGCTGTTTGTGCGCTTCATCGACATCAAAACCGGGGCATACGAGACCCGGATCGTCAACAAAAACCAGTGACCAGTGCAGGCGGATGGCACACGTCGTGCGCGCCCGCCTTTTCCGGAAGAGAACAAGGAGGATTGAAAAAAAGGCATGAAAGAATTTCAGCTTAAATACGGATGCAACCCGAATCAGAAGCCGGCGCGGATTTTCATGGCAGACGGCAGCGACCTTCCGGTGCAGATCCTGAACGGACGTCCCGGATACATCAATTTCCTTGACGCGCTGAACGGCTGGCAGCTTGTCAGCCAGCTGAAGGCAGCCACAGGCATGCCGGCCGCCGCGTCCTTCAAGCATGTGTCCCCGGCGGGTGCCGCAATCGGCCGGCCGCTGACGGATGTGCTGAAGAAAATCTACTGGGTTGACCCGGCAATCGGCGAGCTTTCACCGCTTGCCTGCGCCTATGCCCGCGCAAGAGGCGCAGACCGCATGAGCTCTTTCGGCGACTTCATTTCTCTGTCCGATGTCTGCGACGTTCCGACCGCCATGCTCATCAAGCACGAGGTTTCCGACGGCATCATCGCCCCGGGATATGAGCCGGAAGCGCTGGAAATCCTGAAGAGCAAGAAGAAAGGCAACTACAACATCATTCAGATCGATCCGTCGTATGTGCCGGCTGCTCTTGAGCGCAAGCAGGTGTTCGGCGTGACCTTCGAGCAGGGCCGCAACGATGCTCCGATCAATGCAGATCTGCTCAAGAATATCGTGACGAAAAACAAGGATCTGCCGGACGATGCAAAGGAAGACCTGATCGTATCCCTCATCGCCCTGAAGTTCACGCAGTCCAACTCAGTGTGCTACGTAAAGGACGGACAGTGCATCGGTGTGGGCGCCGGACAGCAGAGCCGCATCCACTGCACGCGTCTTGCCGGAAACAAGGCGGACAACTGGTGGCTGCGCCAGAATGAGAAGGTCCTGAATCTTCCGTTCAAGGAAGGCGTGGGCCGCGCGGACCGCGACAATGCCATTGATCTGTACATCGGCGACGAGTACGAGGATCTGCTCGCGGACGGCGCATGGCAGCGCGTATTCACCGAGAAGCCGGCTGTCTTCACGAAAGAAGAGAAGCGCGCATGGCTTGACAAGAATACGAACGTTGCCCTGGGCTCGGATGCCTTCTTCCCGTTCGGCGACAACATCGAGCGGGCAGCCAAGAGCGGCGTGCGCTACGTGGCGCAGCCGGGCGGCTCGATCCGCGATGATCAGGTCATTGAAACCTGCGACAAACACAACATGGTAATGTGCTTCACGGGACTCAGACTGTTCCATCACTGATGATGAATAAAATTTCTCTTGTGGCTCTCGACCTGGACAGAACGACTCTGGACAAGGCCGGGAGCCTTTCTGATAACAACCGCAATGCTCTTCTTGACGCGATGCGCCGCGGCGTCACTGTCTGCATCGCCAGCGGCCGCTGCTACGACTCGCTGCCCGCCTGCATGACAAATGTTCCCGGCATCCAGTATGCCATAACCGGGAACGGCGCGTGCCTGTACCGCCTCACGGACGGGAAGAGGCTGAAAGCATTTCTCATCGGGGAGGCGGCGACGCTTGACATCCTGCAGGTGGCAGAAATCTTTGAACCGCAGGTCCCGATGACGTATGAAGCATTTCTTGATGGCAAGGCGTACGCCAGCCGCGATTATTTTGAGGACCCGGTGCGCTTCGGCGCGACAGAGGCGGCTATTCCCTACATTCAGGCGACCCGCCGGCCGGTCCCGGACATCCGCCATTTTATCATGGAGCACGCCGGGCAGCTCGACAGCCTGGATATTGTGACCGGCTCGGAAGAAAAGAAGAAGGAGATCGAGGCGGCCATTCACAGCAGGACCTCCGAGGTCTATACGACGAGTTCCGTGCACCAGCTTCTTGAAATTTCCGACCGTCACAGCGGAAAGGGACGCGCGCTTGAGGCCCTTGCGCAGATGCTGGGCATCCCGCGCGAAAACACCGCCGCGTTCGGCGACGCCGACAACGACGTGCAGATGCTTACGTGGGCCGGAACCGGCGTTGCAGTCGCAAACGCCTCACCCGCGGCACTCGCAGTTGCAGACTTCATCACAAAGCGGCACGACGAAGACGGCGTGGCGTGGGCACTTGAGAAGCTGTTAGGCAAGTGAGTGTTTGTCTGCGGTGGGGCGGA
>OMUP01000184.1 GCA_900314255.1 uncultured Lachnospiraceae bacterium
GGCAAGTTTGCTCCTCATTCCCGCTGACGCCAGCCCCAGTTCACCCCGCCGCCGCTCTGGAGGCAGGCCTGTATTCATTTATGCTTTGATAAGCTTTCCCAGTCCTTTTTCATAATCAATCCCGTCGTTGGCGGTCGCGCCGTTTTGCCGCGCAGACATGGCGGCCTCGGATATGAAGCTGGCTGCGAGCTCAAACACGGTGTCCGGGGCGTCGCCTCTCAGCAGGCCTCCGAAAACGATGGCCGCGAAGACATCGCCGGTTCCGCAGAAGCTCTGCGGGCAGCGCGGAGCAAGAAAAAGATGCGGCTTCGCGCCAGGGGTCACGATGAGGCTTCCGATTTCCTCTCCCCGGCGGATTCCGGTGACGGCGACGGTCTGGCAGCGGCCGGTTAAAAGTTGCCGGGCGCGGCGTGTTATTTCGCTTGCTTCGGGAGCTGCGCTGCGAAGCTCTGTCAGAGGGCCGTCCGTAAGAAGCCAGAGCTCCGTGAGATTTGGCGTGATGATATCCGCCATGGCAGCAAGGTTTTTAAGCTGCCGGCACAAGCCGTCCGTGAAATTGGAATACGCGCGGCCGTCGTCGCCCATGACCGGATCGACGAGGACAAAAGGAGCGTGCTGCCCGGCAGCTTCCGGCCTGCAGTTCTCTTCCAGTGATTCCGACACAAAATTCTTAATGATGGCAGCCTGTTCTTCACCGGTCATATAACCGGTCAGAATCCCGTCAAAGCGGGCTCCGACGGCACGCCATTTGTCAACGTAGACGGGGAGGCCGTCTGTCATGTCCAGGCGCGAGAAGGCCGGATATGCGGTCTGCGCGGACAGAACGGCGGTCGGCATGGGGCACGCGGTGACGCCCATGGCGGACAGAACGGCAATATCGGCGACAAGCGAGCATCTCCCGAGGCCGGAAAGATCATTGATCAGTGCAGCTTTCATGGTTAAAACTCCAGGCAAATGTTGAGAAGCACCTTCGGCGAATCTCTCACTTGGGGAAAACCGCCGGACATTTATCCGTATCATAAAGCAGAACCGCCCCGGAAGCAAATACGGCGTCCGAACGGCCGGATTTCAGCTTTTCTTAAGAATTCTGTCAGAAACAGTTTTCAGAATTCATGAAAGTTCAAGGCCGGCAACAAAATTGCTTCACACTTGCCGCGTATTATACAGAACATAAGAACGAACCATACAAAGCGCCAACCCCCAGACGCATTCGTTCTTTTGACTCATACAGTTTCATACTTTCCCCCTTTTGAAGTGCTCCTGCGTGTGAAGCGGGAGCATTTTTTTGAGCGCATAAGCCGCACCAGAGCAAGGCGCTTTTGCGTGCTTGCACGCAAAAATGCGCCGTCTCTTGGTGCGGCAGCGAAAATGAAGAACAAGCTTGTTTCCGTTGCATTTTCCCGGGAGCTTGCCGTGGCGGGTCAACGGAAATGAGGAACAAGCCTGCTTCCGGTGCGCCAGAGGGGTGATTCAAGGGGATGCAGCCAGCAAAATAGAAAAAAAGCAAGTCTCCGGTGCCATTTTTGCCCTGAAACAGGGGAAGATATCATCGAAACAAGCTTGCAGGTAAATTCCGATGACAGAATAATCAGGAAATGGCCGAAAATAGCACCGGGATTGTCACAAACTTGTTTTCCGTTGACTGGCGGCCGGGCACGTGCCTCGCGGCCCCTCACCGGCACCGTAAAAGCCATGCGCTCCGGCCGCAGACAGAAAAACAACTGACCAGATCAGCCCCGGTCCGGATGCATTTTCACGGACCGGGATTTTTTTGGCCTCCTGTCGCAGCAGGCTGCTGAAATGCGCGGCACCAGACAGCAGAATTTTCAGCGCGGCTGCCTTCGGAATTCTACCGGAGAAGTTCCGGTATATTTCTTGAAGCACACGGAAAAGTATTGCGGGTTGCTGTATCCGGTTTTTTCAGCGATTCCGGATACCGGAATGTCGCTGCTGCGCAGCAGCTCCTTGGCTTTCTCCATGCGGGCAGCTGTCAGATGTGTGCTGAAATTTTTCCCGGTTTCCTGCCGCAGCAGCACGCCGAGATATGGAACACTGATTCCGAGATGACTGGCAACGTCGGAGATCGACAGATTTTCCTCCGGATAGTGCAGTGCAATATAATCGATGGCGTTCTGTGCCAGCACCTTTTTGCTGTCGCTGGAATCATGCCGCGATTCGGCTGTTTTTATGGCAAATGCTGTAATATCAGCTTCCATTTCATCCAGCGTATGAAGATGCTGAATGTGATCGAGATAGTACAGATAACTTGTGGTGCCGTCGCCGGCCGACTTTTGCGCCTGGAATATGGTGAGAGCGAGCTCTGTGGTCACCATGAGAGAACTTTCCAGGGAAAAAGAGCCTTCATGCCGCATACGATTGTAAATGGAGCGGATATCCTCCCGGACTGTGTCCGCCATTCCCTGGCGAATGTGATGCAGGATTGTGTCAGTCGGAAGTGTGATTTTGTCGGTTTTCGGGTGGGCAGCATAATAGGTTGAAGCCGGGAGATATTTCCCGATCCCCAGAATATGGCGCTCAGAAAGCGTGGAATCAACCAGCGCGCAGGCCTTCTGTATATCTTCCAGGGATTCAACCAGAGGTGAACAGGATACGCTGATACTGACAGAGTCTACGCAGCAGTCACGGATAATATCTGTACACAAAGAACGAATGGTCTTGGTGAAGAAATAATCCCTGTCTGGAACATCTTCCTGACGGAAAATCAGGAGAAAATGCATGCGCATTCCGGTGATTCGTTCCGGATAAATCCGGAATGAAAGCGATGAACTGGTTTCACGGGTCATCTGCAGCAGTCGGATTTTTTCCTGAATTTCGGAGCGCAGACTGCGGATCTGGGCAGAAGAAAGTTCAGCATCGCTGATGGAATCCATGGTAAGTCCCAGACAGGCATACAGGCAGTTCTCAAGCGGGAGAGAAAGAGCTTCTGCTCGAGAACTGATTTCCGTGGCTGAAAGTTTTCCACTGAAAAGATCAGCCAGATAATTTCTCCGCTGCGCATCAAGATCTCTGGCAACGGCTTCCTTCTGCCGCTCTTTTTCAGAAATATCCAGAGATGCTTTTAAGATGGACTGCAGCAGGGAGTCAGAGGTTATCGGTTTCACCAGAAAGTCGAATGCCCGGTATTCAATTGCCTTTTTTGCATATTCAAAATATTCATACCCCGTCAGCAGGATAACGTGAGGTGGCGTCTGGAGCGCATTGACACGCTTCAGAAGTTCCAGACCTGACAGAAACGGCATATTGATGTCGCTGATCACAATGTCGACAGGATGTGACTTGATATATTCCCATGCGCAGCTTCCGTCATCAAAGATGCCGGCTATTCGGAATGACGTCTTTTCCCAATCCAGGAGTGTCTGGAAGCTGCTTCGGATAATCGCCTCATCGTCAATAAAAACTACAGAGAACGTACGCATAAAATTCCTTCACTAAATTGTTGCGGTTTTATCGGATCCTTATGTTTCTTCCTGCTGACGCATGCGAAAAGTGATCCGCACACATGTATCCTCCGGCTCAGAAGTAATCGTGATTCCGCTTTCCGGACCGAGAAGAAGTTTCAGCCGCGCGTTGATGTTCAGTAGACCGTATCCTGTACGGTTGTTATGAAAATCGACAGAAGACAGGGCTTCCTGCACGGTCTGCAGCTGCTCCGGAGAAAATCCCGGCCCGTCATCGTGTACTTCGATATAGCCTGTCTGTTCATCTTCCGTGTATCCGACGATATAAATGTTGCCTTTGCTGTGACGTAATTTAATTCCGTGGTAGATCGCATTCTCTACGACAGGCTGAAGTGTCAGTTTCGGGATGCGGCAGGAAAGCAGATCTTCTGAACAGTCAATGGTGTAGTCAAACAGCCCGTCATAGCGAAAGTGCATGATCGTCAGATAATTCCTGATGTGTTCCAGTTCAGACTGGACCGTGACAATGTTCTTTCCGTGGCTTAAACCGATTCGGTAGAAGTCAGCAAGAGATTTCAGAAGCTGACTTGCCTTTTCGGATTGTCCGCTGTCGCAAAGCTGCATACAGCTGTAGATAGAATTATACAGAAAATGCGGCTTGATTTGTTCCTGAAGTAGATTCAGTGTCAGCTTGCTTTTTTCTTTCTGTTCTTCTTTTACCTGCTCGATCAGACTTACCGTTTCCTTACGCATGTTCTCCAGTGCACGGCTCAGCGCGGTGACTTCCTGATACGATTCAATTTTGATTTCGTGTGACAGGAAATCCGGATCCTGTACGGCCTTCTTCAGAGAGAACAGAGAGCGGGTAAGTATATAGGAAATCAGATATACAAGACCGAGTACCAGAAGCATAACGATGACAGCCAGTATAACAATATCTTTTTTCAGAGAAGCCAGATTTGAGACTTTGCTTTCCTGGACGCTGTACACAAGAACCCAGGGGCATCTGGCAATCTGCCGTGAGACAACAAAATAATGGTCAAGGAACTGTGTCTGTGCCGCTGAAGTATCTGATGAATTCCGGATTGTATCGGCCTTCTCGAGTGTCTTCTGACTGGCGTCATTCTCCCGGCTGGAAATCAGGCTGTTGTCCGTGAGAATACTGAGACTGGCAGACTGATTGATGGCAGATGCGTTCAGGTTTCTGACAAGAAAATTTTCTGATATGGCAACGAGGCAAAGGTCAAGCCCGCTTCCAGAATAACTCTTCTGCAGGTGAAAGAATGCGGCACGGATATTGCTGTCGGGAATCAGATCCCGATACTGCTCAGCATCGACCCAGTAATAGCCATCGTCGGGAAAACTGTCCCGCCATTGGGACAGATCGGTGTTCAGCTGAAGCAGATTGTTCTGATAAGCCTGAAGAGAATTTTCGCCATTGTTCAGATTAAAACCGATTCCGTAGATGACCTGACTGCTCGAGGATACCAGAATTGACATCGCTTTCTGCAGGGCCAGGTAACAGGTGGCAGTTTTATTCTGACTCATTTGCTCAGATGGTGTGTTTTTCAGCTGCATGTAACTGCTGTTGCTTTCCAGCAGGAAAAGACTGGAATACACATTATCAAAACCGATATCTAGATTCCGTCCGATCTGATTGGTCACGACGGTCATATTAGATTCAATGTTTTTCCGGCTGTCAGTCGTGTACAGACGGACGGATAGAATGCCGGTTCCGATAACGGCAATACATAAAATAAAGCTGAATGCAATCAGCATCAGCTTCCGGAGCGTAAGTCGCCGGAACAGACTTTGCATCGGCTTCCTCCTGACAGGGTGGCAGTATCAAATCTTAAACAAACTGAATCGAATTCTGAACTTTTTATAATCTTTGTTCCGGTAAAATGCAAGACATAGAAAACATGCAGAACTAAATCGGAAAGGAGCCTACATGAGAAAGGCGGGCACAGGAGTCAGCATGAGCAGGGCTGCCGCGCGCAGACGTGCAATTCCCTATGTGCTGATTATCCCATCATTGATCTTTATTTTTGCATTTCTGGCATATCCGCTTGGAACCATTTTTTATTACAGTACCCAGAATTATATAATGTCCAAGCCAGATGCCAGAGCATTTGTCGGACTTCAGAATTTTGTAAAGATGTTCAGCGACAAGATTTTTCTTCGTTCGCTTGGCACATCGGCCAAATGGGTTCTGGCAGAAGTTATTTCACAGCTGTTCCTGGGGATGACTCTTGCACTGTTACTGGACACGAAATTCAAAGGAAGAGGACTTTATCGCTGCATTGTATTCTTCCCATGGGCTGTGTCGGGCGTTCTGACTTCCATGCTCTGGTCGCTGATTTACAATCAGAACATTGGTCTTCTGAATTCCATCCTGATGGATCTGGGCATCATCACGAAGAAAGTTGCGTGGCTTGGCAATTCCAAAACAGTTTTTACAGCGACGGTTATCGCTGAAATATGGCGAGGCATCCCGTTCTTTGCCATCACATTCCTGGCAGCGCTGCAGAGCATTCCTTCAGATTTGCATGAGGCATGTGTCGTGGACGGCGGCAATCTGATGCAGGAAATCTTTTATATCAAGATTCCTATGCTTAAGGATACAATCATTCTCACGACTCTTCTGCGCACGGTGTGGGAATTCAACAACGTGGACCTGATTCTTACTTTGACAGGCGGCGGCCCGTCTTACCGCACAACAACGCTGACGATGTACATGACCAATACGACCATAACCAACGGTGACTTCGGGTATGGGTCAACACTGGCTGTGGCTGCATTTATCATCCTGCTGCTGTTTGCGATCATTTACCTGAAATTGTCCGGGTTTGGAAAGGAGCAGGAATCATGAATCCGAAGGTAAAACATGGTATCAGCAGGACATTTTTCTACATTGCACTGCTTCTGTTCCTGATTTTTATCATTATCCCGATTTACTGGTGCATTGTTACGTCCTTCAAGCATTCGGCGGAGATTACATCATCGGTTGTCACCTACTGGCCGAAGCAGTTTACGGTTGAAAACTACATTAACGCCTGGCTGCAGAGCGGCTTTGAGATTTACTTCCGGAACAGCCTTTTCATTTCCGTAATCGGTGTGGTGTTCATTGTAGTGATCTCGGTCCTTTCAGGATATGCGCTGGCCCGTTTTAAGTTCAAAGGGAAAAATGTGTACATGCTGATCCTGCTTTGCACACAGTTTATCCCGGGTGCGATGCTCCTGACACCGATGTTCCTGATTTTCAAAAACCTGGGACTGTTGAATAATCTGTTCGGAATCGTGTTAGTAGACGTTACATTTCATGTTCCGTTCAATGCAATTATGATGCGGGGCTTTATCAGCGGAATTGACTACACAATCGAGGAAGCGGCGCAGATTGACGGCTGCAGCAGACTGCAGGCTGTCTGCAAAGTCCTTCTTCCGATTCTGAAGCCGGGCATCGCAACGGTAGCAGCATATTCCTTCATTTCCTGCTGGAATGAATTCCTGTTCACATTTATGTTCATCAGCAAGCAGAATCTTCTCACTCTTCCGGTCGGACTGAAGAACATGGTCGGTGAGTATACCATTAACTACGGACAGCTGGCAGCCGGAGCCATTATCGCAGTAATTCCGACGCTGATTCTGTTCAGCTTTGTTCAGAAAAACCTGGTCGGCGGACTGAGCGCCGGCGCGGTAAAGGGATAAAAGTGAATTGTCAAGGCATAATAAAAGGAGGAAGTAAAATGAAACTGAAAATCGGAAAAAGAGCACTGGCTGCCGGATCGGCGGCACTGCTCGGCGCAGGACTGCTTGCCGGATGCGGCGGCAGCTCATCAGGCACGACAACAGCAGCAGGCAGCACAACGGCAGGCACTACTACGGCCGGAGCGGCAACAACGGCAGCCTCAGGTTCCAGCGGTGAAAAAGTAACCGTAACCTTCTGGGATGAAAACGCCGGTGACCAGCGTACAGAGTACTATCAGAAGCTCATTGAGAACTTTGAAAAAGAGAACCCGAACATTCACATTGAATATCTCGGACTGTCATCCAGCGATGCGCTGTCCAAGTATCAGACAGCTATTACAGCCGGAGAAACGCCGGATGTCGGCGGTGTGAACAATGCGTGGTTTGCAACGCTCCAGAGCATGGGACATCTGGTATCGCTTGATGACATGCTGTCAGGTTCTTCGATCAACAGTGAGATGGATCAGAATTATCTGAGCGTTATCAAAAATGAAGCAAAAGATGGCAAGATTTATATGATGCCGACATCGGCCAACTTCATCTGCCTGTGGACCAATGATTCCCTGTTTGAAAAGGCAGGGCTTCAGGCACCGAAGACCTGGGATGAGTTCTTTGCCGATGCCGACAAGCTCACAGATACGAGCAACGGCGTTTATGGATATACCATCCGCGGCGGTGCATCTTCACCGGCTATCCTGATTGACTTTATTTATTCGTATCTTGGCAGAACCGATGTATTCGATGAAAACGGCAAGTGCACCATCAACTCTCCGGAAGCCGTTGATTTTGTGACGAAGTACTTTGGTCTGTATGGCAAGGATACGCCGGAAAGTGATATCACAGCCGGTTACAAGGAAATTTCCGCAAACTTTGACTCGGGCGTTTCCGCGATGCTGACACACAACCTCGGATCTTATTCGAGCCATGTAACAGCGTTCGGCGGCACAACAGGATTTACCTGCAACCCGCTTCCGACTGCGTCCAACGGCAAGTACATCAACAACGGAAGTGCCATCACGGGTCTTGCCATGTTTGATACATGCCAGCACAAAGAGGAAGCATGGAAGTGGATTGAGTATATGTGCAGCCATGAAGGCAACAGCTTCTGGAACCAGTCCATCGGCCAGCTCCCGACCAACACCAAAGCATATGATGACAGCTGGATTCAGGATTTTCAGAATATTCAGACCGCTATCAACACAGTAAAGCAGTCGAACTGCGAATCCTACAACATTCCGATGTATCTGCCTGAGTATGGTACAATTAACCAGACATACATTGAGCCGGCTATTCAGTCTGTAATGTCCGGCGATATGACAGCACAGGAAATGCTTGATGAGTGGGCAGAGAAACTCACAGAAGCGTATAACGACTATAAGAGCTGATGCAGCAGCATGCAATCAGGGGGCCGGGCAGACTTTCCTGTCCGGCACTTTTTTCAGGAGATGACAAATGCTTGATGAGATTCTGTTTGAGGATGACTTCCGGGACTTTCCGATCGGCGAATTCCCGTACGACCGGGATCACTCGGCGGCGGGGGAGTATCATTTTGTTGTAGAAAAGGGAAGGCACGGTGCGTGGCACGATCCTGTCTGCAACTACCGCTACAACGGGCACGGGCCGTCGTGGATTATCACGGAGCAGGACGGAGCACATTTCATGGAACAGTGCCGGATTGAAAAGGGACTTCCGCACCGGATGTTTCCGACTCTTGAGACGGGCGACGTGCATTGGAAGGATTATGAGTTTTCCGTGAGGCTGCGCCGGATTTCAACGAAAGGCATGGCGGGGATTGCATTTGCCATGAATGACAGCATCGACTGTCTGGTGTTCAGCGCGGAGTACAGAAGCGGTCTGAGGCTGGCGTACCGGCACAAGGAAGAGGTGCAGGTGCTGGCTGAGGTGCCGTGCCCGGAGGCGGCGGACTGCGACGGGCTGCACGAGATGAAGGTGCAGCTTGCGGGGGAGAGCGTGACGTGCTTTTTTGACGGCAAGGCGGTGATTTCCTGGAGCGGCCGGCTTGTTTCCCGGGGCGGGAAAGCCGGCCTCACGGCGGACTGCCCGACGATGTTCACGGATGTGTGCGTGCGCGTGAGCCGGGAGACGGCGCAGGAAATCCGCGAGGCCGTGCAGGCGGAAAAGCAGAGAACGGCGGCGCTGCAGGCCGGGTACCCGGCGATGAAGCTGTGGAAGAAGATTGACCTGAAGGACTTCGGGACCAGCCGGCAGATCCGGTTCGGGCATCTGACGGGGACGAAGGAGTGGTACATCGTGCTGGCGCAGGCGCAGAAGCGGGTGGACCGGGATGCGTACGCGACGGTCAGCTGTCTGACGGCGATTGACCTTGACGGCAATGTGCTCTGGCAGCGGGGCGAGCCGACGGCGCAGGAAAATGTGCTGGGCAAAGTGAGCTGCGATCTGCCGTGCCAGGTTTACGACATCGACGGGGACGGCGCCGATGAGGTCATCACGGCGAAAAACTTCCGGATCCTGATTCTGGACGGGAAGACGGGCGAGGTGAAAAAGAGCGCCCCGACGCCGTTTTCGACGGAAGAGGACAGAACGATCATCGGGCCGCCGTACGGCATGTACGCATTTGACCGCATCAATCCGGACGGCATCCGCATCTGCAACTTCCGCGGACTGTCCCGGCCGCGCGACATCCTGATCAAGGACCGGTACTGCCGTGTCTACGCGCTCGACGACAACCTGAATGTCATGTGGAAGTATCAGAGCCCGAAGAACACGGGGCATTTCCCGTGTTCGCTTGACATCAACGGCGACGGACACGATGAGCTGCTGGTCGGCTACACGCTGCTTGACTGCCATGGCAAAGTGATCTGGACCTATCCGATCACCGAAGATCACACCGATGAGATTGTGTACGGAAAGTTCCAGAAAGACTGCAGCGAGGGGCGTTTTGCCTGTGTGTCGGGCACGCAGGGATTTTTCATCGGGGACTTCCACGGCAATATTCTGGCGCGCGACAAAATCGGGCACGCGCAGCGGGTCAGCGTGGCCAGATACTGTTCGGACCGCTCGGGCTTCACGATTGCGGTCACCAATTTCTGGGGCCATCAGGGTGTGCTGTATCTGTATGACGATGCGGGGCACGAAATCTGGGAGAAGGAAAATGAGTGCAATGGCAATATCCTCGCGCCGGTAAACTGGCTCGGCAACGGCACGGACTTCATCCTGACAAATGCTGACCCGGCCCGGGGCGGCCTGATGGACGGAAACGGCGATATCGCCGTGGCGTTCCCGGACGACGGCCATCCGACGCTGTGCTGCGAAGCCATCGACCTGACAGGCGACGACCGCGACGAGCTGGTTGTATGGGATTTCAACCGTCTGTACATTTACACGCAGTCGGATGCTCCGAAGCAGACGACATACCACCCGGTAAAATACCCGTGGTACAACGCGTCCAACTACCGCGGTGAGTTTTCGTACCCGGATGCGTCATTTGTCACGTTTGATGAAAAGCTGCCGTGAAAAGGAGATCGCGATGATCGGGGACATATTTCCATCAGAAAAAAAGGAAATAACAGATGCGAAGACGGGAAATACTGTCATTCAGCTGACGCAGCAAGGGATTAATTATCATTTTTACTTTACCGAGAATTCGTTCGACAGCAGCAACAAGACGATTTATTTCCTGTCCAACCGCGGGCACGAGGGCACGGAGATTTGCAACATTTTCCGGATGGATCTGGATACGGGCGTGATGGAACAGCTGACGGATGACCCGCAGGGCGTGGAGGTCGGGCATGTCACCAAGACGCCGGACAGTGAGCTGATCGCCTATATATCAGAAGATATCATTCATGTGTATAACACCCGGACAAAGGAAAATCGGACGATATACAAAGAAGTGCCTGGTATGAAGATTCAGAATATTTCGATCAGCTGCGACAAGAAGTGGATCGGATTTGCCCGGGATGAAGATGTGACCAGTTTTAAAGACGGCGGGCCGAATTATCAGGGCTTCCGGGAGAAGATGTATGCCACGAAGGACGGACGGATCACGGCAATCCGTGTGGATGGAACGCAGCTGCACGATGTGCACAGGGATTCCTGCTGGCTCGGACATTTTCAGTTTTCGCCCGATGATGCCGGCGTGGCGATGTTCTGTCATGAAGGACCATGGAACGAGGTGCATCAGCGGATCTGGATGCTGGACATGTCCACGGGTGACTTCTGGCCAATCTTCCGGCAGAACAGCGACGACTGTGTCGGACATGAATTCTGGACGAGAAATGGCGACATCGTGTTCGACAACCGGCGCGGCGGTCATGACGGGACGATCTCGTCGACCAAAGAGCAGGTTTATCAGACGCAGAAAAACGAAAAGGAGAAACCTTATTTCGGATTTGCGCACCGGGACGGCGCCGTATATCGGACCGTTGAGATGCCGTACTACTGCAACCATTATTACTGCAATGAGGATATGAGCGTATTTGTCGGGGATGCGGTGGAGGACATTGATCTGATTGTTCCGAAGGAAAATTCAAAAGCGGAGCTGATCCCGCTCTGCCAGCACAACACGACATGGAAGTATCAGAGATCACACTGCCACCCGACTTTCAGCTGGGACGGGAATATGATCCTGTACGCGGCCGATACGGATGCGTATCACGACAACTTGTTTCTGGTTGACCTGAAAAAGCAGAAAATTTTGTGATGGGATGTGATGGAATCTCTGGCGGCACGCCTTTTGCTTTCCTCTTTTTGAAGTGCTCCTGCGTGAAGCAGGAGTGCTTTTTT
>OMUP01000133.1 GCA_900314255.1 uncultured Lachnospiraceae bacterium
TCTGTATCTGCATTTGGAAATAAAGGAGATCAGATCATTGTCCGGTGCGGGGATGAACTGAATGAAGATGGTTCTTTGCGCTATCAAATGCGTTGCAATTGTACATATGAAGAAAAATGGATTCTTTCGGATGGCTGCTCTCGTCTTCAGTGGTTTGACTACAAGGCTTTTCGTTATGTAGAACTTCTACTGCCAGAAGGTGTACGGTTGGATGAAAGCCAAATTTTTATCACAGCCCGACATGCACCATTTTCGTTAAAAACCTCATTGAAGGGAGAGTATGCACAAATTCCTGAACTGAAGTCTGTATGGAATCTATGTGTCAGAACATTGGAATATGGGGTACAGGAAGTTATTCAGGATTGTTTGGATCGGGAACGAGGATTTTATGTCGGAGATGGCTGCTATACTGCTTTGACATATTTAATTCTGACAGGAAATGATTCGATGATTCGGAAATTAATTGATGATGCTTTCTCTTCAGCATTTATATCCGAAGGACTTGTTACCTGTCTTGACTGTTCTTTTATGCAGGAAATCGCAGAGTTTCCGCTGATTCTGATTGATTTAGTCTACTGGTATTACAACTATGGAGGAGATCAGGAATATCTTGAAAAAAACTATCATTTGACAATTCGACTGCTCGAATCATACAGAAAAAAGTATGAGAAGGGAGGATTGCTGCGCAATCTTGATAAATGGTGTGTGGTTGAGTGGCCGAAAAATTTTCAACATGGATATGATGTAGACATTGAGGAAGGGAAAATTTGTCATGAGGCGCATGTAGCTATCAATGCCTACTATTTACATGCGATTCACACAGCTAATGCTATGGCACGGGCACTCGGCACTGATCCGTACCGAAATGAAGAGCCTGTTAAGCAGGTATTCTGGGATACTTTCTATGATGCGGGCAGGCACAGATTTCGGGATGGAGAAAATACAAAACACTGCAGTTTAACTGGCAACGTTTTTCCCTTTGCCTTTGATCTATGCCCAGATAATGTCAGCCGGGAAGGAATTTTGAAAGATATTCAGGTAGCGGGAATTCATTCTTTTTCTATGTTTTGTACATTTCCGATTTTTGCCTGTCTTGTTAAACACGGAGAAGAAAATGTACTGAAAGAGTTTCTGATGGATCCTGATGCGTGGCTCAGGATGATTCGTGAGGGAGCAACAGCTACATTTGAAGGATGGGGGAAAACTTCTAAAAAGAATATCTCAATGTTCCACCTTACGATGTCTTATGCGGCGGCTTTTATGGCCGATACAGATTTAAAAAAGATCCTGAGCGGGCAAGACGATTAACTGAATAATCACAAATGAAAATGAAAAATGTGACAGAGTCAATGAAAAATAACCTGTGATTATTGGTGATTACGAATAATATTTTAATCAGCAAATGCAAGATGTATGTGCAAATTTAGTGAGAAAGAAAGGAAATAGTATGAAAAAAGTAGTAAGGGCTGTCAGTGGAGCAGCAGCTGGGCTGATGGCACTGTCACTTGTGGCGTGTGGATCTACAGACAGCACAACTGTAGCCTCCACGACAGGGGGAGCTACCAGTGCAAGTGCAAGTACGACAGCAGCAACAGCAACAAAGGAAGGTGCGACAACAATTGAATTCTGGACAGAGGATCGACATGATCAGGAATATGTTCAGAAAATGGTAGACGAGTTTAACGCTTCCCATGATGACATCCAAATCAATATGACGGTTGTCACCGATAACTATAGCAACATGCTGTCTCTTGCATATAATGGCGGAACAGCACCGGATCTGGTGCTGAATAACACACTTCCGCTGAATCAGTTTGCTGACACAGGTATGTTTGTTCCATTGAACTCGTATATTGATTCGGACGAAGAGTTCCAGAAAGTACTCGAACCTTATTCTCATTCGTATGAAGGTTCAAATGCAAAAGACGGAAACATGTACGCTGTATATACAGCTGTTCGTTCCGGTGTCCGGGTGGAATACAACAAAGATCTTCTTGCCAAGAGCGGTTATACAGAGATTCCA
>OMUP01000171.1 GCA_900314255.1 uncultured Lachnospiraceae bacterium
TACAGTGTTTCCCGCGCATGCGGGGGTGATCCTGACTTTACACCGCGCCGGCCCGGAACATCTGCGTGTTTCCCGCGCATGCGGGGGTGATCCGTGGGAACGCGGCGACAACGGCGGACAGCCCTAGTGTTTCCCGCGCATGCGGGGGTGATCCCAGACGGCGCAGAAGACAGAAGCGCCGGAAGAGGTGTTTCCCGCGCATGCGGGGGTGATCCTGGGCCAGCCATACAAAACACCGCTCTCCGCGGGTGTTTCCCGCGCATGCGGGGGTGATCCTTTTCTCCCGAAAGTTGAACTAGCGATTTCATTGTGTTTCCCGCGCATGCGGGGGTGATCCCGCCAGCAACTTAATTCAGGGGACACTGGATGGGTGTTTCCCGCGCATGCGGGGGTGATCCCAGCGGCCCGAACGTGGCATCCCATACATCGGCGTGTTTCCCGCGCATGCGGGGGTGATCCCGTCACCGATAACACGCGCCGGCTGTTGCAGTCGTGTTTCCCGCGCATGCGGGGGTGATCCCCTTTCCCCGTCTCCGCAGCTGGGGCAGTTTTAGTGTTTCCCGCGCATGCGGGGGGGATCCTCATACAGGTCACCCGACGCCTAGGTGGAATGCGTGTTTCCCGCGCATGCGGGGGTGATCCCCAGATTAACCGCGTTGTGGGCGGAAAGAACGGGTGTTTCCCGCGCATGCGGGGGTGATCCCGCCACCGGATAACCGCCCGTCCACTTCTTCCCGTGTTTCCCGCGCATGCGGGGGTGATCCGCAACTCGCCGCGCTGTGGGATATGCCTTTCCGGTGTTTCCCGCGCATGCGGGGGTGATCCTGAGATATTCCTGGTCAAGATGCAGGAAAGGTCGTGTTTCCCGCGCATGCGGGGGTGATCCTTGCGGTTGATCCGGAGCGGTTTGTAGATTACTAGTGTTTCCCGCGCATGCGGGGGTGATCCCGAGATCAAGTCCGGAGACTACGCAAAGGCCGAGTGTTTCCCGCGCATGCGGGGGTGATCCTTCCTGAATAAATCCGTGGCGCAAGCCTGTACAGTGTTTCCCGCGCATGCGGGGGTGATCCTAATTCAAACGCTAACTTCACGGCTGATAACGAGTGTTTCCCGCGCATGCGGGGGTGATCCTAGTTACTTGAGCGAGTCACAGATTTTAAATAAGTGTTTCCCGCGCATGCGGGGGTGATCCTGGATGTGTGGGAACAGCAAAGAAAGAAAACCGGTGTTTCCCGCGCATGCGGGGGTGATCCCCGCTCAAGAAATATAGTCATATGTTTAGTGACGTGTTTCCCGCGCATGCGGGGGTGATCCCACACCGCCCATGAAGTCTTTGTTCCGATCTGTGTCCTGTTTGAGCTCATGAAAATAAGCAAGTGAAAGAATGCCCGCGGAAGGCGCCGGAAGTATGCTATAATATCCAAAAATGTGTGGAGGATGTATATGGAAGATCTGCCAGTTGAACAGCTTATTAAGGTGAAGTCTCCGGCGTCGACGGTGGTGCTTCGGATTCTGCTGATTTTCGCCTGTGTTCTGGCCGCGATGTCTACGCTGATCATCGGGTTCATCGGGTTTCTGGTTTTCATCGGTGTTGCGGTGGCCACTTGGTTTCTGTTCCGCCGCTTCAATCTGGAGTATGAGTATTCGTTCTTCGGCGGCGAGCTGACGGTTGACAAGATTTTCTCACAGGCAAGCCGGAAGAGAGTCGGTGTGTGGTCGCTGGAGAAGGCGCAGCTGGTGGCAGACACGACGAGCCAGGATGCGATGAGACTTGAGCGCAAGGAAGTGCCGACGAGAAACTTCACGGCAGGCACAGGGGATGAGAAGAAGGTCGTGGTTTATACGGTGGACGACCAGGGAAAGGAAATCCGGCTCATCATCGCGCCGAATGACCGCATGCGGCAGGCATTCGGCTCATATGTTCCGAAGACCGCATATAAGCTGTAATTGAGAAAGAAACGGCATTTCAGTTGATTGACAATTGAAATGCCGTTTGTTATCATTTGTCAAACTAATCTAAAATCTTACAGGAGAGGCAGGTACAATGGCTAAAATCGTTGGCGAAGGGATTACATTTGACGACGTGCTGCTGGTTCCGCAGTACTCGGAAGTAACGCCGAACATGATCAATCTGGGCACAGACCTGACGAAGGCGATCCGCCTGAACATTCCGCTTATGTCGGCCGGAATGGACACGGTAACCGAGCATGACATGGCAATTGCCATGGCGCGTCAGGGAGGCATCGGCATCATCCACAAGAACATGTCGATTCAGAAGCAGGCTGAGGAAGTTGACAAGGTAAAGCGTTCCGAAAACGGCGTCATCACCGATCCGTTTTTCCTTCACCCGGACAACACCCTGAAGGATGCCAACGACCTGATGGCCAAGTTCCGGATCTCCGGTGTTCCGATCACAGATGACACCGGCAAGCTGGTCGGCATCATCACCAACCGCGACCTGAAGTTCGAGACAGACTTCAGCCGCCCGATCAAAGAGCGCATGACCAGCGAGAACCTGATCACCGCGAAGGTCGGCATCACACTGGATGAGGCGAAGAAGATCCTCGGCAACGCCCGCAAGGAGAAGCTGCCGATCGTCGACGATGAATTCAAGCTGCGCGGCCTGATCACCATCAAGGACATCGAGAAGTCTATAAAGTACCCGAATTCCGCACACGACGCGCAGGGAAGACTGCTGGCGGGCGCGGCGGTCGGCGTGACGACAAATGTCATGGACCGTGTCGAGGCGCTTGTGAACGCCAAGGTTGACTGCATCGTCGTTGATTCTGCGCACGGCGACAGCAAGAACATCATCAATGTCGTAAAGGAAATCAAGAGTGCATTCCCGGATCTTCAGGTCATCGCCGGCAACGTGGCGACGGCAGAAGGCACGAAGCACCTGATCGAAGCCGGCGTGGATGCTGTCAAAGTCGGCATCGGACCGGGCTCCATCTGCACAACCCGCATCGTCGCGGGCATCGGTGTTCCGCAGATCACGGCAGTCATGAACTGCTCGGAGGCAGCGAAGGGCACCGGCGTTCCGATCATCGCGGACGGCGGCATCAAGTTCTCCGGCGATATCGTCAAGGCTCTGGCAGCGGGCGGCAACGTCTGCATGCTCGGCTCCCTGCTCGCCGGATGCGATGAGGCTCCGGGCGACTTCGAACTCTTCCAGGGCAGAAAGTACAAGTCCTACCGCGGCATGGGCTCCATCGCCGCCATGGAAAATGGTTCCGCAGACCGCTACTTCCAGGCGGGGGCCAGAAAGCTTGTTCCGGAAGGCGTCGAGGGACGTGTTGCATACAAGGGACTCCTCGAGGATACCGTATTCCAGCTGATGGGCGGTCTGCGCTCCGGCATGGGATACTGCGGATCTCCGGATATCCCGACGCTGCATGAGAAGGCACAATTTGTCAAGATCACGGCGGCCGGCCTGCGCGAGAGCCATCCGCACGACATCAATATCACAAAGGAAGCTCCGAACTACAGCGTCGAGGACAAGTGACACTGTACAGATCATTGATTCTGTCATTCCTTTGCTGTATACTAAACGGAAGTATGAGGCTCATCTGCCATACGGTAGATGGGCCTTTTCTTAGGTTAAAACTGTAAGAGGCATTCATGAAAACACTGACAGAAAAGATAGAAGACAAGGTAAAACAGGCATTTGCGGCGGCCGGGTATGACCCGGAGCTCGGGCATGTGTCCGTTTCCAACCGGCCGGATCTGTGCGAGTTCCAGTGCAACGGCGCCATGGCCGGCGCGAAGAAGTACCACAAGGCGCCATTTGTCATCGCTGACGAGGTGGCGCAGAAGCTTGCCGGCGATGCGGCGTTTGCAAAGGCAGAGAGCGTGAAGCCTGGCTTCCTGAACCTGACGCTTTCCCCGGAGTTTCTTGCGGAAGAACTGAATGAGATGGCGTCCGATGCGAAGTTCGGATACCGCGGCGAGGAGACGCCGAAGCGGGTCGTGGTGGACTACGGCGGGGCCAATGCGGCCAAGCCGCTGCATGTCGGACATCTGCGTTCGGCGGTCATCGGCGAGAGCATCAAGCGGATCGAGAAGTACGCCGGCAACGAGGTGACGGGCGACGTGCACCTGGGCGACTGGGGCCTTCAGATGGGGCTGATCATCGAGCAGCTGCGCGACATGAAGCCGGATCTGCCGTATTTTGATCCGAATTTCAAGGGCCCGTATCCGGCTGAGGCGCCGTTCACGATCTCGGAGCTGGAAAAGATTTATCCGGAGGCGTCGGCGCGTTCGAAAAAGGATGCGGCGTTTGCGGCGCGGGCACATGAGGCGACACTGAAGCTGCAGTCCGGCGATCCGGCGTGCACGGCCATCTGGAAGCATATCATGAATGTTTCCAAGAAGGATCTGAAGAAGAACTATGACAGCCTGAATGTGCATTTCGAGCTGTGGAAGGGCGAGAGCGACGTGCAGCCGCTCATCCCGGGCATGGTGAAGGATCTGCAGGACCGCGGCATTGCGCACGAAAGTCAGGGCGCGGTTGTCGTGGACGTGGCGGAGGACTCGGATAAGATCGAGATTCCGCCTTGCCTCGTCCAGAAGTCGGACGGTGCGGCGCTGTACGCGACGAGCGATCTGGCGACGATTCTGGACCGCGAGGCCACGCTTCACCCGGACCGCTACATCTACGTTGCGGACAAGCGGCAGTCTCTGCACTTCACGCAGGTATTCCGCACGGCGCGCAAGGCTGGATTTGTGAAGCCGGAGACAGAGCTCCTGTATGTCGGCTTCGGCACGATGAACGGGAAGGACGGCAAGCCGTTCAAGACAAGAGACGGCGGCGTGATGCGGCTTGAGAACCTGGTCGCGGACATCACGGATGCGGTGCGCGAGAAGATGGCCGGAAGCGACGGACTGCCGAAAGACGAGATGGAGGCGACGGCGCGCAAGGTCGGGCTGGCCGCTCTGAAGTACGGCGATCTCTCCAACCAGGCGTCCAAGGATTACGTCTTTGATCCGGAGCGGTTCAGCTCCTTTGAGGGCAACACGGGCCCGTACATTCTGTACACGATTGTCCGGATCAATTCGATTCTGAACCGCTACAGAAGCGAAGGCGGTACGCTTGAAGAGAGCGAACGGCACATCGGCTCTCCGGCAGCGGACGTCGAGAAGAATCTCGGACTGTGCCTGTCCCGCTTCCCGGAGGTCATGGAGACGGCAAGAGAAGAGCTTGCGCCGCACAAGATCTGCCAGTTCATGTATGAGACGGCGGATGCTTTCAGCAAGTTCTACACCAATGTAAAGATTCTTGCAGAGCCGGATGAGGCGAAGAAGAAGAGCTATCTTTCTCTTCTGACTCTCGTGCGCGATATGCTCACCACATGCACGGATCTGCTCGGCATGGAAGTGCCGGAGCGGATGTAAGGGCGGCAGACAGGAGATTTGTATGAAGCTGCTTTCATTTGTTATCCCCTGCTATAATTCGGCGGAGTATATGCGCCATGCGATCGAGTGCGCGCTGACGGGCGGCGAGGATGTCGAGGTCATCATTGTCGACGACGGTTCGACGAAGGACAACACGCTTGAGATCGCGCAGGAATACGAACAGAAATATCCGACGATCGTGAAGGCGATCCACAAGGAGAACGGCGGGCACGGTTCGGCCGTGAACATTGGCCTGGCGCATGCTTCGGGCGAGTTCTTCAAGGTCGTGGATTCCGACGACTGGGTGGATCTGCCGAGCTACCGGCGGATTCTCGATCACCTGCGCTCCTTCGTGCAGTCGCAGGATGAGCCGGATATGCTGATCTCGAATTTCGTGTACGAGAAGGTCGGGGCACCGCGCCGCAAGGTGGTTCACTACGAGAACGCGCTGCCCGTAGGGCGGATGTTTACCTGGGACGAAGTCGGGCATTTCCGCATCGATCAGTACATCCTGATGCACAGCGTGATCTACCGCACACAGCTTCTGCGCGACTGCCATCTGCAGCTGCCGGAGCACACGTTCTACGTGGACAACATCTTCGTGTTCGAGCCGCTGCCGTTCGTCCGCAAGCTGTACTACCTCAACGTGAACTTCTACCGGTATTTCATCGGCCGCAGCGATCAGTCGGTAAATGAGAAAAACATGATCGCGCGCATCGATCAGCAGCTGTTCGTGACCCGCACGATGATCGACTATTATCTTGCCACGGATATCCCGAGCAGGCGCTGCGCTTCGTACATGGTCAAGTATCTGCGGATCATGATGGAGATCTCGTCGATCTTCCTGATCCTCGACGGTTCGCCGGAAGCACTGAAAAAGAAGGATGATATCTGGAAATACCTGCACGACGCCGACTTAGGCCTGTATTTGGCCATCCGCACATCGGCGCTCGGCTGTTTTGTCAACATCCCCGGCAAAGGCGGGCGCAAGCTCAGCACCTGGGGGTATAAGGCGGCCAATCACTTCTTCGGGTTTAACTGAGGGGGAGAGGGCTGCTTAAGGCGGGCTTCGTTAGAAATGTGACGGTTCGTGCTAACTAACACATCAAATTATGGTGTTTACAGGGTTTTAGATGAATGTGGTGAGTGGTTAGTGAGACCTGATTCATCAAAACAGCTTGCTATGGGCTATTTTGATGAATGAAAAATGCGGTTCGGGGCAACTAATTAATCAAAACAGCCTGCAAAGGGCTTTAGTGATGAATAAAAAGGGCAGTTTGAACACCCTAATTCATCCAAAAGCTTCTTTGCAGGCTGTTTTTGTTGAATGGATAGCAAGTCAGGAGCAAAATTTTTCATCATTTTCTTCTAGCGCAGACAATATTGATGAATGGCAGGTTTTCGCTGCCTGAAAGGTTCATCAAAAATAGCTTGTGTCAAGCTTTTTTGATGAATGCGGCGCCAGAGGATGCCAGCGGCCCCAGCGGCCGGGTCTCAAATGCTACCAGCTCCCTGCCAGGTTTCCCTCACCCCACCGGGTGGATTTCTGCGTCGCGCGGCAGGGCTTTTTTCGCTGTCCCGAGCAGTTCCATGACCCGGGCGAGGCCGGCGTAGACGTCGCCGCGGCATATTGCTGCGGCGCGTTTCGCCCCGGCAGGCAGAACGCCGTCGGCAAGTGCCTGCGCAAACGCCGCGGAAAGTGAAATCCCGGCGCGAAGCTGCATGCTTGCCATGCCGCGCTCGGCAAAGGAGGCGAATTCCTCGCAGGTGAGCGGATCGTCCGGGCGGAAGAAGCCGTCCTTCACGGTGGCAGGATCGATCAGGTCTTCATTCAGGCATGCCTGTACATAGGAAGAATCCCATTCATAGCGGCCGAGGTCCGGAAAGTATCCTTTGTACGGCCGCGCGCCGCATATGCGAAGCGCCTTGAACAGGACCATCAGCAACTGCGCGCGGGGCATGACTGCGTCCGGGTGCAGGTGCATGACGCAGGGGTCAAGCAGCCCGCCGCGGAATGCCCTGACAATTCCTTCGTACTGCGGACAGCCGTCGATGTCAACGTACGGGATATCAATGTCAAACATGCCGGGCCCGGCAGGCTCTTTCGGAAACTGCTTTGTGTCCATGTCGGGCGTGAAGGGCGGCAGCACCTGAGGCTGCGGGCTGAGCAGCTCTGCTGCCGGCCGGATGTTCTGGCGCCGGATTTCACTGGCGACGATCCCCGCGATCAGGCAGCCGCCGTACTCGTTGGTGTGGGTGCCGTCGACAAAATAGTCGTGAACCGAATCGCCGAGGCTGCACCAGCGTGCGAAAGTCAGCGCGTGCAGATCAATGAAAGGAACCTGCAGCTCTTCGGCCGCCTGTTTTGCCGCCAGCGCGTGGAGTGTGAGAAGAGAGTACGGTTTTCCGGTATCCGCATCCGTCTCCGGAATGCGGCTGATCGGAGAACAGATCACCGGGAAGGCGTTCCGCTCCCGGATCTTTTTCACATACCAGCGGAGATTGTTTATGTAGCCGCCGAAGGCCGCGAGATTGCGGCGCTTCTGGTCGTTGTGGCCAAACTGGATGAAACATGTGTCGCCCGGGCAAATGTACTGCCAAAGGATATCCCAGTGGCCGTCGTCCCGGAAGCAGTTGGTCGTCAGGCCGCTGTGGGCAAAGTTGCAGACTGCGGCGGAAGGAAAATACTGCGCCAGATCCTGCGCCCAGCCGTTTGTGCAGCCGTACGGATAGTACGGAGCCGGCGCGTTCTGGTCGGTCACGGTGGAGTCGCCGGCGATGTAAAGAACCGGGGCGTCTGCGCGCTCGATGGTCACCCGGGAGAGCCCGGCGTTTTGACCCGTCACGCTGATGTAGATGGCGGCTTCGGTGTCAGGCACCGAAGTCAGCGCCGGGATATAAGGCGTCACCCGCATGAAAAATGTGCGGGAAAACGATTCACCCTCCGGCACGCAGATGCCGCGCCCGATCAGATTTCTTCTCCCGGCAAAGAGACTCATGTTATTCACGGCCTGGCTGGCGGTCATATCAACACGGACCCGGTACGTCCCGAACTCCGGGACATCTGCCTTGAATACAGCCATCTGGCGCGGGAAGGTCACATAGACACCGGACGCGTCTGCGCGGACGGAAGAAGAAAAAGAGTACGGAAAAGAACGGCGGAGATTCCAGCCGCCGGCGCGAAGCGCCCGCTTACTGTCCGTCTTTCCTTCCGCTTTGGACAGATCGACGAAGCCGAATCCGTATTCGGGAGAGTACAGCGGCGCACTGCCGTCTGTGAGGGTATATGTCTCGTGGTACATGGTAAAGTCACGGTCCTTCCTGTTATGTATAGTCGGTGACAGCCGGCCCCTGTCAAAGCATTTGCCACTGGTCCTATCATAGCGCCGGAGCACCCGCCCGGCAAGAACAGGAACTCTCGACAATCCGGGCTGAAAGAAATATACTGAGAAGAGCAGGAGCGCGAGGGAAAGCGCTTCGATGAGAGGAAAATTTTTGCTGCTTTGCGCAGGGTACGAAAGGAGTATCTATGAAACTGCTGATCCGCGGCGGCCGGGTGCTGGATCCGGCGTCAGGGACCGATGGCATCCGGGACATCCTGACTGAGAACGGCGTGATCCGGGAGGTAGGCGAGAATCTGAACGCGGAGGTGGATACCTGTGTCGACGCTTCCGGCAAATGGGTCCTCCCGGGACTGATTGATCTGCACGTGCATTTCCGGGATCCCGGATTTACTGATAAAGAGACGATTCGGACAGGTGCCAGGGCGGCGGCGCGCGGCGGTTTTACGACCGTGTGCCAGATGCCGAACACCAGACCGGTTGTGGACAGCGCGGAGGCTGTCCGGGAAGCGATCCACAAGGCGGAGGAATGTACTTATATTCACGTGCTGCCGATTGCGGCCATCACGGCCGGACAGGACGGCGAGTACATCACGGATTTCGCGGGGCTGAAGGCGGCGGGGGCCGTGGCGGTCAGCGAGGACGGCAAGAGTGTGATGAATGCCCGCGTGGCAAGACAGGCCATGCGGCTTGCAGCGCTCACGGATATTCCGGTATTTGCCCACTGTGAAGATATCAATCTGCGGGCGCACGGCGTCATGAACGCGGGCGCACACGCGAAGTCGCTGGGGCTGTACGGGATTCTGAACGCGGTGGAGGACATTATCGCGGCAAGAGATATCCTGCTGGCGACCGACACGGGGTGCCGCCTGCATCTGTGCCACTGCTCGACGGAGAACACGGTGCGCTTTGTGAAGAAAGCCAGGCAGCTGGGGCTGCCGGTGAGCGCGGAGGTGACACCGCACCATTTCTCGCTTGACGAGACGGCTGTCGACGGCACCGATTCGAATTTCAAGATGAACCCGCCGCTGCGCTCGCGCCGCGACGTGGATGCACTGCTTGAAGGACTGCACGATGATACCATGGAAGTGATCTCGACCGACCACGCCCCGCACACGGCAGAGGAAAAGAGCCGGCCGTTTGCGCAGGCGCCGTTCGGGATTGTGGGACTTGAGACGAGTGTCGGACTCACGATGACGCAGCTTGTGCACAAGGGTGTTCTGACTCCGATGCAGATGGCGCAGAAAATGAGCTACAATCCGGCGCAGATCATCAAGAGCCAGCGCGGCACACTGCTGCCCGGGCGCGCGGCGGACATCACGGTCATCGACCCGGAGGCGGAGTGGACGGTGAATCCGCGTCTCTTTGCCTCGAAGGGCAAGAATACGCCATTTGCCGGGTGGAAGCTGAAAGGCCGCACGGTGCTCACCGTCGCGGACGGCCGCATCGTGTACGAGTACCGCGAAGGGTCGGAGACACTGATCGACAAGGACGTCAGACATCTGGAGGAGTGAGAAGACTGGCTATGACAATCGACAGACTTGCAGAAGAGATAAGCAGGAAAAATGCGCCGGTGGTTGTGGGACTTGACCCGAACCTGACGCTTATTCCGGAGTTTATAAAAAGAAAAGCATATGCGGAATTCGGAGAGTCGCTTGAAGGCGCCGCCGAGGCGGTGTGGCAGTTCAACAAGGCGATCGTGGACGCGACGGCGGATCTGATTCCGGCCGTGAAGCCGCAGATCGCGATGTATGAGCAGTTCGGCATTCCGGGGCTTGAGGTGTTCAAGCGCACCACGCAGTACTGTCAGGAGAAGGGGCTGCTTGTCATCGGCGATGTGAAGCGCGGCGACATCGGCTCCACGTCAGCGGCCTACGCGGCGGCTCACCTCGGACAGGTAAAAATCGGAAGCAAGACATTTGCGCCGTTTGACGAGGATTTTGCGACGGTCAACCCGTATCTGGGAAGCGACGGCGTGAAACCGTTCACCGATGTGTGCCAGGCGTGCGGCAAGGGCATTTTCGTGCTCGTGAAAACCTCCAACCCCTCCAGCGGCGAGTTCCAGGACCGCGAGGTGGACGGCCGCCCGCTCTACGAGCTCGTCGGACAGAAAGTCGACGAGTGGGGCGCCGGCCTCATCGGCAAATGCGGCTACTCCGCTGTCGGCGCCGTGGTCGGGGCGACATATCCGGAAATGGGCCGCGTTCTGCGGAAGGTCATGCCGAAGGCTTTCATCCTCGTGCCGGGATACGGCGCGCAGGGCGGAAAGGCGGAGGACCTGAAGGTGTTCTTTAATCCGGACGGCCTGGGCGCCATCATCAACAGCTCCCGCGGCATCATCGCGGCGTGGAAGAAGGAGCCGTATGCGCATTTCGGCGAGGAAGGCTTCGCCGATGCATCCAGGCAGGCTGTGAAGGATATGATTGCTGACATCAACAGCCACAGATAAGGAGAAGGCATGGCACTTCAGGCACGGGTGAAAATCACAAAATGTGCGGACCTCGGGGAAGGAATCTTTGAACTGGTCTTTTCCTGTCCGCAGATGGCAGGAGAGGCAAGACCGGGACAATTTGTCAACGTGTACAGCGATGACGGGGCGAGACTGCTTCCGAGGCCGATCAGCATCTGCGAAATTCTGGATGCCGGGCAGATCCGGCTGGTCTACCGGGTGGTGGGCGCCGGCACGAAGGAGATGTCCGGGAAAAAGCCGGGCGGTGAACTTACGGTGCTGGGGCCTCTGGGAAACGGATACCCGTTTGAAGGGAAGAAGGCGGTGCTGCTGGGCGGCGGCGTCGGAATCCCGCCGCTTCTGGAGCTTGAGAAGGAGATCGGCATTCCGGCGGCAGCTTTCCTGGGATACCGCAGCGACAAGACATTTCTGCTGGACGATTTCCGGGAAAAGGGGCCTGTGTACGTGTCAAGCGATGACGGCTCCATCGGCATAAAGGGAAATGTCATCACGGCGCTTGAAAAAGCGGTGCAGGACGGCTTTTCGCTGGACGGCGCGGTGCTGTACGCGTGCGGGCCGGGGCCGATGCTTAAGGGCGTGAAAAACTTTGCGCAGCAGCACGGCCTGAAGGCATATATTTCTCTTGAAGAGCGGATGGCGTGCGGAATCGGCGCGTGTCTGGGGTGCGTGTGCAAAACGACCGGAGTCGACGGGCACTCAGGTGTGAAAAATGCGCGGGTGTGCAAGGACGGTCCGGTATTTGACGCCGGGGAGGTGGATCTTTCATGAGCAATGTGAATACAGAAGTTTCCATCGCAGGCGTCACGCTTAAAAACCCGGTGACGGTTGCGTCCGGGACGTTCGGCTCGGGGCAGGAGTTCTCGGAATTTGTCGATCTGAACAAGCTGGGCGCGGTCACGACCAAGGGTGTTGCCGTGGTGCCGTGGGCGGGCAATCCGACGCCGCGCGTGGCGGAGACGCCGTCGGGCATGCTCAATGCGATCGGACTGCAGAACCCGGGAATCGATACGTTCCTTAAGCGGGATGTGCCGTTCTTAAGGAAATTTGACACGAAAATTATCGTCAACGTCTGCGGGCACTCTGAAGATGAGTATGTGGAGTGCGTGAAACGGCTGGCGGACGCGGATGTGGATCTGCTGGAGATCAACATTTCCTGCCCGAACGTAAAAGCGGGCGGCATCACGTTCGGCACCGTGCCGGAGGTGGCCGAGCGCATCACGAGGCGCTGCAGGGAAGTGGCGAAGCAGCCGGTGATCATGAAGCTTTCCCCCAACGTGACAAGCATTGCGGACATGGCAAGAGCTGTCGAGGCGGGCGGCGCCGACGGCATTTCGCTCATCAACACGATCACGGGCATGAAGATCGACGTGAACAAAAGGAAGTTCGTCCTGGCCAACAAGACCGGCGGACTGTCCGGGCCGGCGATCCATCCGGTGGCAGTGCGCATGGTCTATGAGGCGGCGCAGGCGGTGAAAATCCCCATCATCGGCATGGGCGGCATCGCGACGGCAGAGGACGCGCTGGAAATGATTCTGGCCGGCGCGACGGTCGTTTCGGTCGGAACCGCGAACTTCCACGATCCGGCGGCCAGCGTCAAGGTGGCGGACGGCATCCGCGAATATCTGGAGCAGACACACACAGCCGATGTGAAGGAACTCATCGGCGCGGTGAGATAAAGAGGACAGAGAGATGGAACAGTACAAACAGGATTTTATCCACTTTATGGTCAAGAGCGACGTGCTGCGTTTCGGTGATTTCACGCTGAAGAGCGGCCGGAAGTCGCCATTTTTTATGAATGCAGGACTGTATGTGACGGGCAGCCAGCTGACGGCTCTGGGCGAGTACTATGCACAGGCGATTCACCGCGAGTTCGGTGACGATTTCGACGTGCTCTTCGGACCGGCGTACAAAGGCATTCCGCTCTCCGTCGCGACGGTCATCGCCTACAGCCGCCTCTACGGCCGCGACATCCGCTACTGCAGCAACCGCAAGGAAGCCAAGGACCACGGCGACGCCGGCATCCTGCTCGGCTCCCCGCTGCACGACGGCGACCGCGTGATGATGATCGAGGACGTGACGACGTCCGGCAAGTCGATCTCCGAGACCGTTCCGATTCTCAAGGCGCAGGCGGATGTGAAGATCGTCGGCCTGATGGTGTCCTTAAACCGCATGGAACAGGGACTTTCCGGCACGGGAAAAAGCGCACTCGACGAAATCCATGACAAATACGGCTTTGAAGCCAAGTCCATCGTCACGATGCAGGAGGTTGTCGACACGCTTTATGACAAGGAAGTGGACGGCCGGGTTGTGATCGATGATGACATGAAGAAGGCGCTGGACGCGTATTATGCGCAGTACGGCGTTAAAGCCGGAGAATGATGAAGATAAAACCGGAAAAAATCAAACAGCCCGGGAAAGCAGGAAAGGAAGGCAAGATCCCGTTTTCGGCCAAAAAAGCGGCCAAAAACGGCCTGATTGCCTGCGCGCTTGACGGCGGGGCGCTGGCGCTTTTTATCGGAGCGGTAGTTCTGTCTTTTTACGAACAGGGGCAGGGCGGCCGCCTGGTCGGGGTGCTCGGCATCTTAAGTTTTATTGCTGCCATCGCCGGGTGCGTGTACGGATTCCTGGGCTACCGGGAGGAAGACAGAAAATACGGCGCCTGCACCATTGGGGCTGTCGGCGGCGGACTGATTGTGATTTTTGAGCTGTTCTTGTGTTTATCGGGGATATAAGGGATGTTTGAGGACAACGTTCAGGAAAGACAGAGCCTGGCAGAGGAGAGGCTCACGGAATTTGTTTCCGGGACGAAAGGGAAAACGGATCCGACGTCCCGCTGGATATATGAGATGTCCGGCTTTCTTCTGAAGGTGTTTCAGACAGAGCGGGAGCTTGAAAGCGGAACGTGGGACAGTCTTTCACTTGGCGAGATGCGGGAGAAGAACCGGCAGCTTTACGCCGGTGTGCTTCCCGGCGCCTATGAAACAAGTTTTGTGAATCCGGCTGTGGCCTGTGCGGCATTCGGAAAGGAAAAAGGGCAGCTGATCGCGGCGCTTTCCTATGAGCTTCTCGGGACGATCGGCCGGGTGTTTGAGGGAAAGCCTGCATTTGCCCTGGCGCCTGCCGAGACATTCCTGGAAACGGCCTGCGCCGTGAAAGGCGATGTGGCGGCCCTTCCGTACGCCTCGCTGCGGGATATCTTCTACTGGTTCGTGTCGGACACAAGTGATGATTATATCGAGGACCGGACGGCGGACATGCTGGTTCCGGGCCATGCTCCGTTTGCCGGGTGGATCCGGTCGGCGGATTTCAGTGACCTGCGCTTTCTGTACAGGACTGGCGAGTACATTACGGACTCTCAGGAGCGCCTGGCTCAGGCGATGAACGCGCTGGATGAGGAGACGATTGTAAAAATGGCCTCCGCATTTACGGAAGGGTACCGCCGCGGATTTGAGCTGGGCCGCAAGGATCTCTCGAAAAAGCGCACGGTGAGCATCCGGTACGAGGCCGGCTTTGAACGGCTCGTGGCAGAGGAGATGCGCCAGTTCAAGGCGATGGGGCTTGAGACGACCATCTACCGCTCGGCGGTGAGTCTCATCAATCGGCGCATGGACGCGCGGACCGGGTTCTTCGGGGCGCGGCCGAACCGTCAGATGGAATATGACCACCGGTATGACGATGCCGTTGTGCTGGACGCGGCGCTGGTCGAAAGAAAACTCGGCGCCCTGGAGCACGCTTACGAGCTTTACCGGGATGAGGCACTTGTCTTCGGCGGCCCGGCGGTGATGGACACGTTCGGCGAGGAGCCGTTCGCGCCGGTGGTTTCGCCGGCAGCAGCAGTGCGGACGGCTGCGCAGCAGAAACTCGACCGCAAATACAGTGCTGAGGCGGGTGAGATAACCAACCGCTACATCCCCGGGGAGCAGAGGAGCTTCACGATTATCGCGTGGCCGACGCCGGGGATCGGACCGGAATTTGATGCGATTCTTGCGGATACCGTCCGGCTGAATACGCTTGACAATGCACTGTACGGGAGAATCCAGCAGAAGATCACCGACGCGTTGAGCGGTGCCGCGTACGCTCTTGTCAAAGGGCGCGGCGCAAATACGACCGATCTGAAGATCAGCCTGTATCCGGTGGCAGACCTGAAGACACAGTCTTCGTTTGAAAACTGTCTGGCGGATGTGAACATCCCGGTGGGTGAAGTTTTCACGACACCGGTCCTGAAAGGCACGGACGGCGTTCTGAATGTGAGCCGGGTATATCTTGACGGGCTGCGCTACGACGATCTGACAGTCACGTTTGAGGACGGTATGGTGAGCGGCTATGCCTGCGGAAACTTTCCGACGGCAGAAGAAGGAAAAGCGTATTTTCGGGAAAATGTGCTTTTCGGAAATCCGACGCTGCCGATGGGAGAATTTGCCATCGGGACGAATACGGAAGCGTATGCCTTCGGGCGGCGGTACCGGATCGATGGAAAGCTGCCGATTCTCATCGCGGAGAAGACGGGGCCGCATTTCGCGCTCGGAGACACCTGCTATTCACATGAGGAAGACAATCACACGTACAATCCGGACGGGCGGGAGATCATCGCGCGCGAGAACGATTTCAGCCGCAAGAGAAAGGATGACCCGCAGAAAGCCTATTTCAACTGCCACACGGACATCACGATTCCCTACGAGGAGATCGGGGAAATCACGGCGGTGCGCCCGGACGGGACAAGGGTTTGCATCATCCGGGACGGCCGCTTTGTGCTTCCCGGGACGGAGGAGCTGAACGCTCCGCTTGACGCGAAAGAAGCCTGAAAAGCGGACAATGTAAGGTTTGACGGGAGAGCGTAAAATCAGTATGATGAAAGGAGCGCAAAGCGCTCCGGTATCACAATAGATGCGTCTGTACGGATTCCGGACAAGGAGGTTTAAGAGATGGCACAGGTAGCGATTGTTATGGGATCGGACTCGGACATGCCTGTCATGTCCAAGGCAGCGGCTGTTCTGGATGAATTCGGCATCACTTATGAGATGCGGATCATCAGCGCACACCGCGAGCCGGATGAATTCTTTGAATTCGCTTCGACAGCGGAAGAGAAGGGCTTCAAGGTGATCATCGCGGGAGCCGGCATGGCGGCACATCTGCCAGGGATGTTTGCGGCAATCTTCCCGCTTCCGGTTATCGGCATCCCGATGCACACCAAGTCTCTTGGCGGACGGGATTCTCTGTATTCGATCGTGCAGATGCCATCCGGCATTCCGGTGGCGACGGTTGCCATCGACGGCGCAAAGAATGCTGCCATTCTGGCAGCAAAGATCCTGGCAGTTTCGGATCCGGATATGCTCGCGAAGGTCAAGGCTTACGCGGCAAAACTGAAAGAAGAAGTAAAAGCCAAAGATGCAAGACTTGCGGAAGTCGGCTATAAAAACTACGCCAAATAATGCAGAGGAGCAAAGGTATGGATTACAAAACAGCAGGAGTTGATATTGAAGCCGGATACAAGTCCGTCGAGCTTATGAAGAAGTACGTCGCAAAGACGGTCCGCCCGGAAGTTCTCGGCGGAATCGGAGGCTTCTCCGGCGCCTTCTCTGCGCAGAAGTTCAAGGACATGGAAGAGCCGACACTGCTCTCCGGAACCGACGGCGTGGGCACGAAGCTTAAGATCGCATTTACCATGGACAAGCACGACACCGTGGGCATCGACTGCGTCGCGATGTGCGTGAATGACGTGGCGTGCGCAGGCGGCGAGCCGCTGTTCTTCCTGGACTATATCGCGTGCGGCAAGAATGAGCCGACAAAGATTGCGGACATCGTGAAAGGCGTTGCGGAAGGCTGCCTGCAGTCCGGATGCGCGCTGATCGGCGGCGAGACGGCTGAGATGCCGGGATTTTACCCGGTAAATGAATACGACCTGGCGGGCTTTGCGGTCGGCGTTGTGGACAAGAAGGATCTGATCACCGGACAGACGATCAAGCCGGGCGACACACTGGTCGGCATTGCCTCCAGCGGCGTTCACTCCAACGGCTTCTCGCTGGTGCGCAAGGTGTTCACGATCACACCGGAGTCGCTGAATACATACTATGACAGTCTCGGCAAGACGCTGGGCGAGGCGCTTCTGGCTCCGACGAAGATTTACGTGAAGGCGCTTTCGGCTGTCAAGAAGGCAGGCGTCACGATCAAGGGCTGCAGCCACATCACAGGCGGCGGTTTCTACGAGAATGTTCCGAGAATGCTTCCGGACGGCATCTCCGCGATGATCAGCAAGGACAGCTATCCGGTTCCGCCGATCTTCAAGATGCTCCAGAAGGACGGCAATATCGAAGAGCATGTGATGTACAACACATTCAACATGGGCATCGGCATGGTGCTGGCGCTGGATCCGGCTGACGTGGACAAGGCGATGGCAGCCATCGAGGCAGCCGGTGAAAAGGCGTATGTGATCGGTCAGACGCAGGCCGGCGCGAAGGAGGCTGTTGTATGCTGAAGGTAGTCGTCTGTGTATCGGGCGGCGGCACGAATCTGCAGCACATCATCGACGGCGTGGCAGACGGCACGATCCGCAACACGAAGATCACAGCTGTCATCAGCAACAATGAGGGCGCGTATGCGCTCACCAGAGCCGAAAAGGCCGGAATTCCGGGCGTCGTGTTAAGCCCTAAGGACTACCCGGACCGCGCCGCATTCAACGAAGCTCTCCTTGACAAATTAGAAGAGCTTTCGCCGGACCTTATCGTGCTCGCAGGGTATCTTGTGAGAATTCCGGAAGCTGTTGTGGCGGCGTTCCCGAAGAAGATCATCAACATTCATCCGTCTCTGATTCCTTCCTTCTGCGGCAAGGGCTACTACGGCCTGAAGGTGCACGAGGCGGCGCTGGCAAGAGGCGTCAAGGTGACCGGCGCGACCGTTCACTATGTGGATGAGGATGTGGACCACGGCGAAATCATTCTGCAGAAGGCGGTGAATGTCCAGAAGGGCGACACACCGGAAATCCTGCAGAAGCGTGTGATGGAGCAGGCGGAGTGGATCATTCTGCCGAAGGCCATCGACATGATTGCAACCGGTGAGATCTGACTTACATAAAGGAGAATAGAATGAAGGTTCTTGTTGTCGGCGGAGGCGGCCGCGAGCACGCCATCTGCTGGAAACTGGCACAGAGCGCACAGGTTGACAAGATTTACTGCGCACCGGGCAATGCGGGCATCGCTTCCGTTGCGGAGTGCGTAGATATCAAGCCGATGGAGTTTGATAAGCTGGCGGACTTCGCGCAGGAAAAGAAGATTGACCTGACGGTTGTCGGCATGGACGATCCGCTTGTCGGCGGTATCGTGGATGTGCTTGAGGCTAAGGGGCTGCGCGTGTTCGGACCGAGAAAGAATGCGGCGATTCTGGAGGGCTCGAAGGCATTTTCCAAGGAGCTCATGAAGAAGTACCACATTCCGACGGCGGAGTACACGACGGTGCATTCGCCGGAGGAAGCGAGAGCTTACCTTGAGACGAGCAAGTATCCGATCGTTTTAAAGGCGGATGGACTGGCGCTCGGCAAGGGCGTTCTGATCTGCCAGACGAAGGAAGAGGCTATGGCCGGTGTCGACGAGCTGATGGTTGACCGCAAGTTCGGCGCATCGGGCGACAACGTGGTCATCGAAGAGTTCATGACCGGCCGCGAGATTTCGGTTCTGTCATTTGTCGACGGGAAGACGATCAAGATCATGTCCTCTGCACAGGATCACAAGCGCGCAAAGGACGGCGACCAGGGACTGAACACCGGCGGCATGGGCAACTTCTCGCCGAGCCCGTTCTACACACCTGAAGTCGATGCGTTCTGCAAGAAATACATCTACCAGCCGACCGTCGACGCGATGCGCGCCGAGGGCCGCGAGTTCAAGGGTGTCATCTTCTTCGGCCTGATGCTCACCGCAGACGGCCCGAAGGTTCTGGAGTACAACGCCCGCTTCGGCGACCCGGAGGCACAGGTTGTGCTGCCGCGCCTGGAAAATGATATCGTCGACGTGTTCAACGCCTGCATCGACGGGACACTTGATCAGGTCGAACTGAAATTCTCCGACGAAGCCTGCGTGACAGTCGTGCTTGCCAGCGACGGCTACCCGGTATCCTACAAGAAAGGCTTCCCGATCCACGGCCTTGAGAATTTCGACGGCAAGAAGGGCTATTACTGCTTCCACGCCGGCACGAAGTTCAACGACAAGGGTGAGATCGTGACCAATGGCGGACGGGTGCTTGACGTGACGGCACTCGGAAAAGACCTGCATGAGGCGCGCGCCAACGCGTACAAGGCGACCGAATGGGTGACGTTTGAGAACAAATACATGCGCCACGACATCGCCGCGTCCATTGATCAGGCAAAATAAACGGACAGAAGGTTTTTAGTTTCATGAAAATCACACCAGTAAAGGGGACCAATGACTATCTGCCGCGGGAGGCGCAGCTTCGCGACTACCTGCAGCAGAAGATCCTCAATGTATATACGGAAAATGGCTTCGAGCACATCATCACGCCGATTGTCGAGGACATCGAGAACCTCGACAAATCCGACGGCGGCGACAACCTGAACCTGATCTTCAAGATCATGAAGCGCGGCGAGAAGCTCGACAAGGCGCTTGCTGCCGGCGTGAAGCGGGACAATGACCTGGCCGATATGGGCCTGCGCTATGACTTAACGCTGCCGCTGACCCGCTACTACGCCAACAATCACGATCATTTGCCGAACCCGGTGAAGTGCATCCAGATGGACCGCGTGTACCGCGCCGAGAGACCGCAGAAGGGAAGACTCAGAGAGTTCGTCCAGTGCGACATCGATATCTTCGGCTCGGCTTCTCCGGATTCCGAGGTGGAGCTGATCCTGACGACAACGGAGGCGCTTTTTGCCATTGGCATGAAGAACTTCCGGGTGCGCATCAATGACAGACGGCTGCTGCGGTCGTTCCTGGCAGGACTGGGCTTCACGGAGGATCAGCTGGATTCCGTGTGCATCAGCTTTGACAAGATGGATAAGATCGGGGCAGAAGGTGTAATCGCGGAGCTGCGCGACAAGCAGTTTGACGAGGGGGCCATCTCCCGTTTCAGTGACTACCTTTCGGCGGGCGACTTTTCTCTTGAGAAGATCGAGGGAATGCTTGCGGACCCGGAACCGGCCGAGAGTGTGCGCTACATTATCGGAAAGGTGAATGAGCTTTCGGACGGAAAGTTCGGCATTGACTTTGATCTGTCTCTTGTGCGCGGACAGGGATATTACACCGGGACAGTATTTGAGATCGAGAGTATCGATTTCAAGGGCGCGATCGCGGGCGGCGGACGGTATGACAATCTGGCCGGCAAGTTCCTCGGCACGCAGGTTCCGGCGGTCGGTTTCTCCATCGGATTTGAGCGCATTTTCTCGATCCTGAAGGAAAAGGGCATCAGGATCCCTGAGGCGAAGAAGAAAATTGTCGTTCTGTACCCGGAGGGAGAGCTCACCGCGGCTGTAAGAAAAGCGCAGGAGATCCGCAAGGCCGGATACATCGCTTCGCTGTACGTGCAGCCGAAGAAAACCGGAAAGTTCCTGAACAAGATGCAGGAGCACGGGTATGATGGTTTCCTGGTTGCTGGCAGAGACGAAGAGCCGAAATTTTTTGATGAAGCCTGATGGCGGCCGGCAAGCCGGCTGTCTTGTGAAGGCGCAGAGACTGATGAGAGTTTTTTTCAGTTTCTGCGTCTTTTTTTGTCACAGGCAGTGAATGCTGTGAATAAGGAGAGAGGTCATGTCTTTTCAGATCATCCGCGGGCCTTCGGGCAGCGGCAGGACAACCGAATGCATCCGGATGGGGCTTGCGCTGGCCGGAAAAGGACAGCGCGTTCTGTTCATCGTGCCGGAGCAGAACACGGCGGCCGTGGAGCGGCAGATCGTGCACGCCAGCCGGGGCGGCGCTATTCTGAATCTCGAAATCGTCAGCTTCAACCGGCTGGCTTACAAGGTGCTCGATGAGGTCGGGAAAAACGGCGGGCAGATCCTGGACGACACGGGCAAGAACCTGATCGTGCGGCGCATCCTGAATGAAAATAAAAAAGAGCTCACCGTGTTTGCCGGCATGCAGACGCGCCAGGGCTTTGTCGCCAAGGTGCGCTCGGCGCTCTCGGAGCTCTCTCAGTACGGCATCAGCCCGGAGCAGATGGAAGCAGCCGGAAAGACGCTTGAGAAAAAGGCAGGGCTGACGGCGGCCAAGGCAAAGGACCTCAGTCTGCTGTCACGCAAGTTCACCGAGTGTCTTTCGGAAAATTACACGACCGCTGAAGAGCTCATGCAGCTGCTCGCGAAGTCGGCGGCTGACTCGAAGCTGCTGCGGGAAAGCGCGCTGATCTTCGACGGGTTCACGGGCTTCACGCCGGTACAGTATGAGCTGTTCGGCCGTTTCCTGAGCCTTTCGCCGTCTGTCACGGTCAGCGTGACGCTGCCGGCTTCGGCGGACGAATCGGTGATCCGCGAGGATGAGCTGTTTGCGATGAGCAAGCAGTTCATCGCCCGGATGCGCCTGACCGCCGACCGGGAGCAGGTTCGGGAACTGCCGGAAGTGGTCCTTGACGGGGATCTGCGCCACAGGGAAAACCCGGAGCTTGCATTTTTGTCGGCTCACTTTCTGCAGAGCGCTGGAGGAAGCACTTCGCCGCAGACAGGTGCCGTGCGGCTGTTTGAAGGGGAAGACAGAAAGCACGAGCTGGGGCTTGTGATCGATGAAATTGTCCGCCTCACGCGGACGGAAAAGTACCGCTACCGCGACATTGCGGTGGTGACGCCGGACCTGGAAGAGTACGGGCTTCTGGCTTCGCAGATGTTCCGCGAGGCGGGGATACCGGCATTTGTCGACTACAGAAGGCCGCTTTTTGCCAATCCGTTCATCGAGTTTATCCGAAGTGCGTTAAAGGTTGTCTCGGACGGATTTTCCTATGCTTCGCTTTTCCGGTACCTGAAGAGCGGGATGTTTGATCTGACGCGCGATGAGCAGCGCGAGGCCGGGCTTTCGGACGGGCAGGTGCTTTCCGCGGAGGAGATCGCGGCGCTGGAGAACTATGCGCTGGCGACAGGCGTGCGCGGGCGGAAGCGCTGGGAGGCGCCTTTTGTGCGCGGACAGAGAAACCGCACGGTCGCGCCGGTGGCGGATATCCGGATTGACCCGGGCCTGAAACAGCTGAACGCCCTGAGAGCGCAGATCGTGAAGCCGCTGGCCGCACTGGACGATGCGCTCAAGGAAGGCGATACGGTGCGGGACCAGGCCGCGGCTGTCTATTCGTTTCTGGAAGAGACGGAGGCAGAAAAAAAGCTGGCGGTGCTTGCCAAGCGGCCCGGCAGCGGCGAGGAATATGGGCAGCTGTTCGGGATGATCTGCGAAATTCTGGACCGGATCGTGGATCTGCTCGGGGACGAGAAGGAGAGCCGCAAAGGTTTTACCGAGCTGTTCGAGGCGTCGCTTGAGGGAATCACGGCGGGCGTGCTGCCTGGGGCGGCGGACTATGTCACCGTGGGTGATATCACGCGGAGCCGCCTGAACGCGGTCAAAGTGCTTTTTGTCGTCGGAGCGGACGACGAGAGTCTGCCAAAGACAGGCCAGACCGGCGGTATTCTTAGTGACGCTGACCGCGAGAGGCTGCTGGAGGCCGACGACAAGATTGAGCTGTCGCCGTCCGGTCCGGAGCGCATGCAGCAGGAGCGCTTCTATCTGTACATTCTGCTTTCGCAGCCCTCTGACAGACTGTACGTAAGCTTTGCCTCTGCGGACGAGGCGGGGAGTGCCAGAAGGCCGTCTGTACTTTTTCCGGAGATTTTCCGCCTGTACGCCGGAAAGCAGATGGCACAGGACAGTGCAAGAGCCCGTGACGCCCTGGCGGCGCTTTTCCCGGATCCGGGAAAAGACTTTGATCCGGGCGCGGCGCATCCGGATCATCTTTCTGCGGGGACTGCCGTGGCACTGTACACGGACGAGCTTTCGGGAAGCGTGTCGGCATTCGAGAGCTTCGCATCCTGCCCGTTCCGGTATTTCCTGCAGTACGGACTGATGCTGGAGGAAAAGGAGGAAGCACTTGTCTCGGGCGCTGACATCGGAACGGCCGCACACGCGGTGATGCAGATGGTATTTGAAGAGCTCGCTGCTGACGGACTTCTGACACCGGCAAGCCCCTTTATAGAAAGACCGGACGCTGAGGAAGAGCTTGAGCGGCGCGTGAAAAAGGCGTACCGCGCTGTCATGAACGGCGCCGGCGTTTACGGCTTCACCGATACGGAGCGCGGCAGAGTAACGGGCGAGAGAATTTACGCGGTGGCGCTGCGCTCGGCACGAGCCGCCCTGAAGCAGCTTTCGGACAGTGATCTGCAGCCTGCGCTCTTTGAGCAGCCGTTCCGGGAGCGGATTGCACTGGACGGCGGCCGGCAGCTGCTTTTCTCCGGCAAGATTGACCGCGTGGATTTGTACCGGGAAGGCTCTGATATGTACGTGCGGGTTGTGGACTACAAGACCGGAAGCACGAAGTATGACATTGATCAGATTCTGGACGGCCGGCAGCTGCAGCTTCTGCTGTATCTTGAGGCTGAGGAGAGAAAAGCGGCGCAGGAGCGCGGCGTTTCGCGCGTGTATCCGGCCGGGGTGCACTATTTTCATCTGGGCGACCCGATTCTGGATTTGAAGGACGACACCTCGGATGCGGCATATGTGCGGGAAGAGGCAAAGAGCTTCCGCATGAGCGGGCGGGCCAACGTGGAAAAGTCAGAAGAAGCGGATGTGAAGGATCACAACGGATCCATCGCAGGCCGGAGCGACTTCTACGTGAGTGCGGATTTCCGCAATCTCGAGGAAAAGGCGAGACAGAAGGCCGGTGAGATCGGAAAGGATATTCTGACCGGTGACATCCGGGTGAAGCCGATTTCTTCCGGAGGTGTTCTGAGCTGCAAATACTGTCCGTACGGCGGTGTGTGCGGATTTACGGAGAGCCTCGGGATGCGTCCGAGACTTTCGCCGGATGTAAATGAGAAGGAACTGCTGGAAGACATGCGGGACGGGAAGGAGTGAGAAGCGTATGCCGGAATGGACGCCGGAACAAAAAAAGGCGATTGATATAAGAGACCGGAACCTGCTCGTCTCGGCGGCGGCGGGATCCGGAAAAACTGCGGTCCTGGTGCAGCGCGTGATCGATGAGATCACCGACCCGAATCCGGAAAAACAGCGCGACATCGATACACTCGTCATCGTGACGTTCACCCGCGCCTCGGCGGCCGAGATGAAGGAACGGCTGCGCACCCGTCTGCAGGCGATGCAGCAGGAAGACCCGGACAATGAAGTCCTGCGGCGTCAGCTGCGGCTTCTGCCGGATGCCCCGATCTGCACGATCGACAGCTTCTGCCTGAAACTGGTGCGCGAGCACTACACGGAAATCGGCCTGGATCCGGGCTTTCACACGTCGGATGAGAGCGAAAGCGCGCTGCTCATGGCTGACGTGCTCGACGCTATGTTTGAGGAACACTACGCGGCAGACCAGGCAGCGGGCGCAGCATCTGAAGAAATGCCGGCGGAAGGCGGCGCGCCGGGGCCAGACGCGGACATCAGCTTCAGCCGGATTGCAAAGCTTTACGGAGCCGGAAAAGACGACCGGAAACTGGCCGAATGCATCACGATGATCTGGAAGACAGCCCAGTCCTTTGCGTGGCCGGATGAGTGGCTTGCGCACTGCGCGGATGCGTATGACATGGATGAGAATCAGATTCTTTCGTGGGGACCGGTTCGGGAATGCCTTGAAGGCGTGCGGAAAGAAGCAAAGGAATGCCTTGATCTGACGGATGACATCCGCCTTCTGCTCACACATCCCGGAGCGGACAAATACGGGAAGAATGTGGATGACCACGAAGCGAGACTCACGGCACTTGTTTCTGCTTCGGACGCAGAAGAGATCCAGGCGGTTCTTTCTGTAAAGCCGCTGCGCAAGGCGTCGGTGCGCGCCGGAAAAAACACAGATATGGACGCGGCCGGAAGGGTATCAGCCTGGATCGACCGCAGCAAAGCGGCCGAGGAGGCGTTCGGAGGGCTGCACCTTGACAGCGCGGCAGAGGACGCCCGGAAAATGCAGCCCTACGCCAGAAAGCTTGCGCTTCTCACGCAGGAATTTGCCGAGAGGTTTCAGGAGGCAAAGGCGGAGCGCGGAATCCTGGAATTCTCTGATATCGAGCACTATGCCCTGCAGATTCTGACGCGCCGGGAAAACGGGAAGACGATCTACACAC